>JBCCMW010000058.1:0-14650 GCA_039026175.1 Pseudomonadota bacterium | reverse complement strand
GCCGTGGTGACCGGTGCGGTCACCGCGATCGAGGACGGCGGCGTCGACGTCGCGGTGGTCGGCATGACGTCGTTCATCCGGCGCTCGGCCCTGGCGCGCGATCGGCAGGATCAGCGCCCGGACCGGTTCTCGGTGGGCGACCGGATCGACGCCAAGGTGCTGGCGGTGGACAAGGCCGCGCGCCGGGTGAACCTGTCGATCAAGGCGCGCGAGGTGGCCGAGGAGAAGGAGGCCGTCGAACAGTACGGCTCGTCCGACAGCGGCGCGTCGCTGGGCGACATCCTGGGTGCCGCGCTGAAAAGCCAGGGCCGCGACTGAACCGGGACCCCGGCGCGCCGGCCGGTCGCCCGCCGCGGCCGCACCGGGCGCGCCGGGCCGCTGGCGCACCGTCTGCCAACCGGGCGGCGGGCAGCGCTGACCTTCGGGGTGCGGGCGCCGCGCCCCACCACCGAACGGAGCCTTTATGACCGCCACGGCAGACCTGATCATCGAACGCCGACGCATGCGGCGGCGTCTCGCGCTCTGGCGGATCCTCGCCATCGTCGCCTTTGTGTTCGCGCTCGGCACCGTCGCCTCGACCCTGGGCGGGCTCGGCAAGCGGCCGACCGGCGACCATGTGGCGGTGGTCGAGATCAACGGCGTCATCCTCTCGGACCGCGAGCGATCCACCCTGCTCGAAAAGCTGGGCGAGGAGGAGGCCGTCAAGGCGGTCATCATCCGCATCAACAGCCCCGGCGGCTCGGTCACGGGTTCGGAGGAGCTGTACGAGGACATCCGCGCGCTGGCCGCCGAAAAGCCGGTCGTCAGCCAGATGATCGATGCCGCGGCCTCGGGCGGCTATATCACCGCCATCGCGGCCGACCATATCGTGGCGCGCTCGAACACGCTGACCGGGTCGATCGGCGTGGTGGCCGAGGGGCCCAACATCTCGGAGCTGCTGGCCCGCAACGGCGTCAACGTCTTCAAGATCAAATCCTCGCCGCTGAAGGCCGAGCCCGGGTTCCTGACCGAACCCGCGCCCGGCGCGCTGGACGAGCAGAAGCGGCTGATCGAGGACAGCTTCCAGTGGTTCCGCGGCCTGGTCGGCGATCGGCGGGGGCTGGAGGGCGCGGCGCTGGACGCTGTGTCCGACGGGCGGGTGCACACCGGCAGGCTGGCGCTGGAGCTGGGCCTGATCGACGCCATCGGCGGCGACGCGGCGGTGGACGCCCATCTGGAGAGCGCGCACGAGATCGCCGCCGACCTGGAGCGACGCACCCGGACCTGGGGCGAGCCCGACGTGCCCTGGTTCCTGCAGACCGGGGCCCAGGCGCTGGGGCTGGACGACGTGCTGGTCAGCAGCGTTGCGCCGGCGGCCGAGCGGCTGACCCCCGGTTTTCGCCTGATGGCGATTATGTACTGACCCGGTACGCTTCGGGCGCCTCCCCTGCTCTGGCCCTGCCCTGGCCCTGTCCTGGCCCTGTCCCGGCATGGCGCGCTCCGGGTAAATCGCTTGCGCACCGCTACCGTTGGTTGACGCGGCGGGGGGCTGGAGCGAAAAGCGAAGACTGCCTAAGGGCGGCTACCATAAAGCAAAAAGCGCTCCGCGCGCATCGGGGAGGGAACAATGATCAAATCGGAGCTGATCCAGAAGATCGCCGAAGAGAACCCGCACCTCTACCAACGCGACGTCGAACGGATCGTCTCGACCGTGTTCGAAGAGATCACCACGGCGCTGGCCAGGGGCGACCGGGTCGAACTGCGCGGCTTCGGCGCCTTCTCGGTCAAGACCCGCGACGCCAGGACGGGCCGCAACCCGCGCACCGGCCAGGCCGTGCCCGTGCCCGAAAAGCGGGTGCCCTTCTTCAAGGCGGGCAAGGACATGCGCGAGCGGATGAACAACGGCCACGACAGCGAGGCGTGAGGCCGCTATACCGAGGCGCAGCCACCGTTTGTCGCCGGCGGACCGATCGCTGCAGACGGCCGGCCGCCACGACGGCAGTCCAGGAGGGGTAGACCCATGTTCATCGTCCGGCTCGTCCGTATCGCCGTCCTGCTGGTCATCTGCGCCGCCCTCGTGGTGCTGGGCGTCGCCAACATGCAGAGCGTGACGCTGTACCTGTTGCCCACCATGGTAGACAGTGCGGCACCCGCGCTGCCTGACATGCCGCTGGCCGTGGTGATCCTGGCCGCGATGTTGCTGGGCTTCGTCTGCGGCGAGGTCTTCGAATGGGTGCGCGAGGGCAAGCACCGCCGCGAGAACCGCGACAAGGGCCGCGAGATCGCGCAGCTCAGGGCCGAGAACGCGCGCCTGAAGACCAAGCTGTCGGATCCCAAGGAAGACCTGCCGCGCATCGCCGCGCAGTAGTGCCCCGCGGACCAGTGCCTCGGGGCCCAGTGCCCCGCGGCCCAGTGGCCCACAGATCGGGCGCCTGCGCCCTGGGCCCGGCGAACCGGTTGCACAGGGCGGGTATGCCATGAACGACCAACCCGCGTTCGAAACCGCGGGCCGGACCCGGCCACCCGGCGCCGGCATCGTGCGCGTCAAGGTCTGCGGGCTGACGACGCCCCACGAGGTCTCCGTCGCGGCCGAAGCCGGCGCGGCCTATGTGGGCCTGGTGTTCTTCCCGCCTTCGCCCCGCGCGCTGTCGCCTGGCGCCGCGCGCGACGCGGCGCTGGCGGCCCCGGCTGGCGTGGTCAAGGTAGGTCTCTTCGTTGACCCCGACGACGCGACCCTGGACACGGTGTTGGGGCAGGTGGCGCTGGACATGGTGCAGCTGCACGGCCGCGAGACGCCCCAGCGTGTGGCCGCCGTGCGCCGGCACACCGGCCTGCCAGTCATCAAGGCCGTCGGCATCCGCGAGCGGGCCGATCTGGACCGCACCGCGGCCTATGCAGGGGCGGCCGACCAGCTGCTGATCGACGCCAAGCCGCCCGCGGGTGCCGCGCTGCCCGGCGGCAACGGACTGGCGTTCGACTGGTCTCTGCTGGCCGGCCACCGGTTCTCGCTGCCCTGGATGCTGGCCGGCGGTCTGACGCCGCAGAACGCGGCACAGGCCGTGGCGCGCACCGGCGCACGCCAGCTCGACGTGTCGAGCGGGGTGGAAGCCTCGCCCGGCGTCAAGGACCCCGAACGCATCCGCGCCTTTATCGACGCCGTCGCCTGACGCATCGCGCCTGACCCCGCGCGCGGTGCCCACCCGGCCCGTGCGACGGTACAGGCGTCGACAGGTGGGGCGACTTCGGGCTACCCGGTCGATCGGTGCTGCAACGGAGCCAGCGATGAACGAGGCCACGCTCAACAGCTTTCGCACGGGGCCCGACGACAACGGCCGCTTCGGCCTGTTCGGCGGGCGCTTCGTGTCGGAAACCTTGATGCCGCTGATCCTGGAGCTGGAGGCGGAGTACGAGAAGGCCAAGACCGACCCCAGCTTCTGGGCCGAGATGGACGATCTCTGGCAGCACTATGTCGGCCGGCCCTCGCCTCTGTACTTTGCGCCGCGGCTGACCGAGGAGCTGGGCGGCGCCAAGATCTACCTCAAGCGCGACGAGCTGAACCACACCGGCGCGCACAAGATCAACAACGTGCTGGGCCAGATCCTGCTGGCGCGGCGCATGGGCAAGAAGCGCATCATCGCCGAGACGGGCGCCGGCCAGCACGGCGTCGCCACCGCCACGGTGTGCGCCAAGTTTGGCCTGCAGTGCGTGGTGTTTATGGGCGCTACGGACGTCGAGCGCCAGCGGCCCAACGTGTTCCGCATGCGCCTGCTGGGCGCCGAGGTCGTGCCCGTCACCGCCGGCCGCGCCACGCTGAAGGACGCGATGAACGAGGCGCTGCGCGACTGGGTCACCAACGTCGAGGAGACGTTCTACTGCATCGGCACGGTCGCAGGCCCGCACCCGTATCCGGCGATGGTGCGCGACTTCCAGTCGATCATCGGGCGCGAGACGCGCGAGCAGATGATGGCGGCCGAGGGCCGGCTGCCCGACAGCCTGGTCGCCTGCATCGGCGGCGGGTCCAACGCGATGGGCCTGTTTCACCCGTTCCTGGACGAGCGCGGCGTGCGCATCGTGGGCGTCGAGGCCGGCGGCCACGGGGTGGACGATCGGATGGAGCACGCCGCCTCGCTGACCGGCGGGCGCCCGGGCGTGCTGCACGGCAACCGCACCTACCTGCTGCAGGACGGCGATGGGCAGATCATCGAAGGCCACTCGATCTCGGCCGGGCTGGACTATCCGGGGATCGGGCCCGAGCACGCCTGGTTGCACGACATCGGCCGGGTGGAGTACGTGAGCGTCACCGATTCCGAGGCGCTGGAGGCGTTCCAGCTGTGCTGTCGGACCGAGGGGATCATCCCCGCGCTTGAACCGTCCCACGCGCTGGCCCATGTGGCCAAGCTCGCGCCGACGCTGCCCCGCGACCATCTGATGGTCATGAACATGTGCGGGCGCGGCGACAAGGACATCTTCACGGTCGCCGAAGCGCTCGGCACCGCCATCTGAGCCTCGCCCCCTCGCGCTCTGCCGTGGGCCCGGGGCCGATCCCGGGACCCTTCGCCCGGGCCTGACCGACCGGCCGGCTGCCGGACAGCGAGAGAGAAGCCCGCGGTTGAAGGCCCGGGCGGGAAAGGACGAGACCCATGGCGGGCGAACAGTTTTCCATCGGGGACCTGGTGGTCCTCAAATCCGGCTCCATGCGCATGACGGTCGAGGCGGCCGAGGAAGCGGCGGTCGAGGTCGTCTGGTGCCACGAAGGCGCCATCGGCCGCGACCGCTTCGACGTGCGGCTCCTGAACAAGTGGGAAGTGCGCGAGGACGGCGGCCGGGGCCACCACCGCGGCGGCGACCGGGGTCACGATCGGGGAGGCGACCGGGGGGGCGACCGGGGCGGCTGGGGCCACCGCGGCGGCGACCGCGACGACCGCGACGCCGGCCACGGCCATCGCTGGGGCGGCCGCTACTCGAACGGCGGCGACCGGGACGGCGATCGCGGGGGTGATCGCGGGGGAGATCGGGGTGGCGACCGCCGCGGCGGCGGGCGCGACTTCGGCGGCCGCGGCGACTATGGCGACCGGCCGCGCAAGACCGGCTGGGACGGCAAGCCCCGCGACAAGAAGTACTTCCGCAAGGACGACTAGACAGCCCGCGGCGGTGCGTGGCACCCACCCTGCCCGGGCCACAGCCCGTCCTTGGGGGGCGTGCAACGCACCGCCGCACCATCGCGCCGCGACCACGGAACAAGGGGGCGTGCAACGCCCCGCCGGACCGGCGTGCAGGCCTTGACGGCCCTGGGCCGGGGCGCCATCACCGCTTGCACCCCTGCCCACACGGACGCGCGCCCATGACCGACCGCCCCAGCCGCATCGACGCCACGTTCCAGCGCCTGCGCACCGAGGGCAAGGCGGCCTTCGTCAGCTACATCATGGCGGGCGACCCGGACGCCGACACCGCGCTGGCGCTGATGAAGGGCCTGCCGACGGCGGGCGTCGACATCATCGAGCTCGGCCTCCCGTTCACCGACCCCATGGCCGACGGGCCGACCATCCAGCTCGCCGGCCAGCGCGCGCTGGAGGGGGGCATGACGCTGGAGGGCACGCTCGACACCGTCCGCGCCTTCCGCCAAGGCGACCGGACCACGCCGATCGTGCTGATGGGCTATTACAACCCGATCTACAGCCGCGGTGTCGACGCGTTCCTGGATGCCGCGCTGGAGGCCGGGATCGACGGGCTGATCGTCGTTGACCTGCCGCCCGAGGAGGATGACGAGCTCTGCCTCCCCGCCCGGACGCGGGGGATCGAGTTCATTCGCCTCGCCACCCCCACCACCGACGACGGGCGCCTGCCCGCGGTGATCCGCAACACCGGCGGCTTCGTCTACTACGTCTCGATCACCGGGATCACGGGGGCCGCCGCCGCGAACGCCGGCCGTGTGGCGCCCGAGGTCGCGCGCATCCGCGCCGCCGCCGATCTGCCCGTGTGCGTGGGCTTCGGCATCAAGACGCCCGAGGGCGCGGCCGAGATGGCCAAGGTCGCCGACGGCGTGGTCGTCGGCTCGGCCATCGTCGAGCGTATCGGCGCAGGCGAAAGCCCCGAGCGCGTGCTCGCCTTCGTCGCCAGTCTCGCCGCGGCGGCCCACGCCCCAGGCTGACCCTGGGGCCCCCTGGATCCTCGCGCCCTGCCCGACGCTCGCTGTCGCGCTGCATGGGCCAAGTCCCGTCTCGCGACGGATCCAAAACAGCCCTGAAGGCGCTGCACTTCAGCCCGAATCCCGCGTCATCCCCGCAGGTGTAGCGTTTGCGTGGAGAGCGACATGGTGCGTGCAGGCACTCCGATGACGTCCGCCTTGGCGATGGGCTTGGCCCTGGGCGCGCTGGCCGCGGCGCCGGCCGCCGCCCTGCCGATCGTGCTGGACTTCGATACCGCCTACTTCGACGACGGCACCTCGCGGCCGACGGTCGACGGCGAGAGCGTCACGCTGCCGGGCGCCAGCGTGCGCGCGCCCGGCGAAGATCGCGGCCTGTTCGCCGGCATCGGCGTGCGCATCGGCATCGACCGCGGCGACAGCCAGGAGCAGCCGCTGGTGCTGTACAACAGCGACTGCAACGGCGGGCTGAGCGGCACCGGGCTGCCGAACTGCAGCGGCGGCGACAACGATCTGGCCACAGGCATTCCGACCTTCGGCACGCCGTCGCAAGGCCGCGTGCTGATCATCCAGACCAATGGGTCCGAGACCAACCTCCAGATCCCGGGCGCGCCTGCGGGCACGACCACGCGCGGCTACAAGAAGCCCAACGACGATCTCAACGGCGGTGCGGTGACCTTCTACTTCGACGCCGCAGTCTACGAACACGGCGTGCGGTTGATCGAGATCGACATCGTCGACCTGGACGAAGACATCGTCGGCAGCGGCGTCACCTTCACCGCAACCAAAATCGAGGACGACGAGCTGGGGGCCGCCAGCGCCCAGACATACGATCTGCCCAGCGACCAGGTGCTGCGCATGCCGCCGCCGGGGGTGGTACCCGCGGGGTGTCAGGCCAACAACGACGGCAGCGTGTTCCCCGGCGTGTGCGAGAACGACAACTCGCTGCGCGATTTCTTCTTTGCGGGCTTCGATACGCGGAACCTGCGCAGCATCACGGTCGAGTTCAACAGTATCTCGGGGGCGATCGGCGCCTTCGTGTTCGCCGAGGAGACCGGCGTCGTGCCTGTGCCGGCCGGCCTGCCGCTGGCGCTGACGGCGTTCGCGACGCTGGGCTACATGGCGCGCAGGCGCCGGCGCGAGCAGGCCGCCTGGGTCGACTGAGCCCGCCCACAGGGTCCCGATCACGCCGCGTGGGCGTAGGCCCAGTAGAGCTCGCGGGCCCGGCGCGCGGCGGGGCCTTCTTGATAGTCGCGGTCTTCGTAACGCACGATCGGCAGCACCTTGTTGGCGTTGCCGGTGGTGAACACCTCGTCGGCACTCGCCAGATCGTCCAGCGTCAGCACCGCCTCGTCGACCGTCCAGCCGTCGTCGCGCATTAACTGCATGATCCGGTTGCGCGTGATCCCGGCCAGGAACGTGCCGTTGGCCGCGGGCGTACGCACCACGCCGTCGTGTACCAGAAACAGGTTCGAGGTCGCTGTCTCGGCCAGATTGCCCAAGGCGTCCAGCGAGACCGCGTTGTCGTAGCCCCGGGCGAACGCCTCGCGCAGCATGCGCGCATTGTTGGGGTACAGACAGCCGGCCTTCATGTCGGTCGGCGCACAGTCGTAGGTCGGCCGTCGGAAGCGGGTGTTGCAGAGCTTCAGCCCGCGCGGCTCGACCATCGGCCGCTCCTCCAGACAGACGCAGACGGCCGTGCTGTCGGGGTCGGGCGCCACCAGCGAGGCGCCGCCACGCGTCGCCCACAGCATGGGCCGGACATAGAGGGCGGTGCCCGGCGGCGTGCGGTCGATCCCCTCCTGCGCGATCGCGGTCAGCGTGGCGGCGTCCATCGGCGGGACCAGGCCCATGCGCTCGGCGCTCTGGATCGCGCGGGCGCAGTGCAGGTCCAGATCGGGCGCCGTGCCCTCGAACGCGCGGGCACCGTCGAACACCACCGAGCCCTGCCAGGTGCCGTGGTCCGCCGCGCCCAGCACCGCGACGTTGCCGTCGTGCCAGGCGCCCTGCCACCAGGTCCAGATCCGTCCGACTGCCATGCCGCCTCCTTCCGGTTTCGCGCGACAGTGCGGCCGCAGCAGAGCGCAGGCAAGCCCGCTGCTGACCCACGCGCCGGGCGCAACCGTGCCACCGGCCGATTGCGCCGGCGCGCCCACGGCTCTACATGTCGCGCTCCGGCGCCCGCGGGGGCTGCGCAAGGCCGAAAGCCGATGAACTGGATCACCGACTACGTCCCGCCCAAGATCAAGTCGTTCTTCCAGCGGCGGGAGATGCCCGAGAACCTCTGGCTGAAGTGCGACGGCTGCGGCCAGATGCTGTTCCACCGCGACATCACAGATGCGCTGAACGTGTGCCCGGCCTGCGGGCATCACATGGGGCTAGAGCCGGCCGCCCGCTTTGCCGCGCTGTTCGACCACGGCGCCTGGGCCGAGATCGAGGTGCCCGAGCCGCTGGCCGACCCGCTGCAGTTCCGCGACGAGAAGCGCTATACTGAGCGCTTGCGCGATGCCCGGCGCAAGACCGACGCGCGCGAGGCCATCCTGGTGGGCAAGGGCCAGATCTTCGGGCTGGACGTCGTGGCCGCGGCACAGGACTTCCGCTTTATGGGCGGCTCGATGGGCATGGCCGTGGGCAACGCGCTGCTGGCGGCGGCCGAGGCCGCGGTGGGCCTGCGCGCGCCGCTGGTGGTGTTCGCCGCCGCGGGCGGGGCGCGCATGCAGGAGGGCATCCTCAGCCTGATGCAGATGCCGCGCACCACGCTGGCGGTGGCGCAACTGCGCGACGCGGGCCTGCCCTACATCGTGGTCCTGACCAACCCGACGACGGGCGGCGTGACCGCGTCCTACGCCATGCTAGGCGACGTGCAGATTGCCGAGCCGGGGGCGCTGATCTGCTTTGCCGGCCCCCGGGTGATCGAACAGACCATCGGCGAGAAACTGCCCGAGGGGTTCCAGCGGGCCGAGTACCTGTTGGATCACGGCATGATCGACGCCGTGATCCCGCGCAAGCGCCAGCGCGAGGAGTTGGGCACCCTGCTGCGGCTGCTGCTGTCGCTGCCCTCGCCCGTGCGCGGCGCGTTGGAGCGCCAGCCGCCCTCCCCCGCGCCTGCCGAGATCGACTTGGACCTCGATGTCGAGGCGGCGGCGGGGGCCGGACCCGGGATTGGGGCCGGTAGTGGGGCTGGCGCTGGCGTTGGGGCTGGGGCTGGGGGCGCCAGAACGCCGACCGAGACGACCCAGGATGCAAGCGCCACCTCCGCCGGCGCCGGCACAGGCACCGCCGACGCGCCCAAGCCAAAGCCCGCCGCAAGCGCGAAGAAATCCGCCAAGACCGCCGCGGCGGCCAAGGATGCGGCGCCCGGCAAGGCCGTCGCCCGGTCGTGACCCTGCGATGAACGACACGCCCGCGGGCGCCGGGCTGGGCAGCGACGCGATCCTGGCCCGGCTGATGGGCCTGCACCCCAAGATCATCGACCTGACGCTCGAGCGCATGTGGCGCCTGCTGGCGCGCCTGGGCCATCCCGAGCGTGCGCTGCCCCCGGTGGTGCATATCGCTGGCACCAACGGCAAAGGCTCGACCGCGGCGATGATCCGCGCGGGGCTCGAGGCGCAGGGCGAGCGGGTCCACGTCTATACCTCGCCCCACCTGGTGCGCTTTCACGAGCGCATCCGGCTGGCCGGCCGGCTGATCGCCGAGCCTGCGCTCGAGGCCGCGCTGGCCGAGTGCGAGGCGGCGAACGGCGGCGCGCCGATCACGTATTTCGAGATCACGACCTGCGCGGCGTTCCTGGCCTTTGCCAGAACGCCGGCCGAGTGGTGCCTGCTGGAGGTGGGCCTCGGCGGCCGGCTGGACGCCACCAACGTGGTCGACCGCCCGGCGCTGAGCGTCATCACACCGGTGTCCTACGACCACCAGCAGTACCTTGGCGAGACGATCGAGGAGATCGCGGCCGAGAAGGCGGGGATCCTGAAGCCCGGTGTCCCTGCCGTCATCGCACCCCAGCTGCCCGCCGCCCAGGCGGTGATCGCGGCACGGGCCGGCGCCGTGGGTGCCCCGATGCTGTGCGCCGGACGCGAGGGCACGGTGCGCGCGACCGACAGCGGCATCGCGTTCGACACCCCGGCGTGGGGCGAGATCGCGCTGCCCGCCCCGGCGCTGCCCGGCGCGCATCAGATCGAGAACGCAGGCACGGCCCTGCTCGCGCTCGCCACGCTCTGCCCCGACCTCGCCGGCGACCCGGCCCCGGTGGCGCGGGCGGCGATGACCGGGGCGCGCTGGCCGGGCCGGCTGCAGCGGCTGAACGGCCCCGGACCGGTCGGCACCGGAGTGGACGCCCCTAGGCTGGACGCCTCTGGGGTGGACGCCTCTGGGGTGGACCGCTCTGGGGTGGACCGCTCTGGGCTGGGGGACACCGGGCTAGAGGGCGCCGGGCTGGACGGCACCGGGCTGGACGGCGCAGGGCTGGACGGCGCCGGGCTGACGGACGCGCTAGCCCAGGGCGTGGCGCTGTGGCTGGATGGGGGGCACAACCCGGCGGCGGGCGAGGCGATCGCGGCGCACTTCGCCGCGCGGCCGGGCCGGCTGTGGGTGATCGCGGGGATGCTGGACACCAAGGACAACGCGGGATTTGCCCGGCCCATCGCGCCCCTTGCGGCCGGAGCCTGGACCGTCGACGTGCCGAACCAGCCGGCAGGGATGCCCGCGGTGGCCCTGGCCGCTGCCTTCGGTGCCGGCGGCATGGCCGCTCAACCCGCAGCAGGCGTGCACGCCGCGCTGGCGGCGGCCGGGGCGCAGGCTGCCCCGGGCGACGACGTGCTGATCTGCGGGTCGCTCTACCTGGCCGGCCACGTGCTGGCCCTCGCCGGCGTCCGCTCGGCCGACTGATCGTAGGGAATGCCCGCGGCGCCCCGCCCTGCCGGGAGGTCGGCGGGGGGGGGGGTCGGCAGAGGGGGCGCCGCGGTGTTCGCGGGATCGACCGGCGGCGGATCAGACGTTGTCTTCGATCCAGCCGGTAATGCCGCGCTTGTTGTCGGCGCCGATCTTGCGGTCGACCAGCTCGCCGCCCTTGAACATGATCAGGGTCGGGATCCCGCGGATGCCGAAACGTGACGGCACGTTGGGGTTCTCGTCGATGTTGAGCTTGGCGATCGTCACCTTGCCCTCGTACTCGGAGGCGATCTCCTCCAGCGCCGGGGCGATCTGCTTGCAGGGGCCGCACCACTCGGCCCAGAAGTCGACGACGACGGGCGTCTCGGCCTGCAGCACGTCGGTTTCGAAGTTCGCGTCGGTCACGCTGATGGTCGACATCGGTCTCTTCCCTTATCTCAGCGGCCGGGCTTGGTGCCGGCCTGTCTTGAGCAGGCGCCGGACGTAAGAGACGCTGCAGCGCCAATCAAGACAGCCACCCTCGCCGCTACGTCAAGCATAGGCGACATGCCGATGCCGCATGGCGGGGCCCATGGGCACGGTCTCAACCGCGGTCGACGGCGGCGCGGTAGGCGGCCACGCAGGCCGTCGCGTCCGGCTGCAGCAGCCGCGGGCCCGCGGTGTACAGCAGCCCGGGCATGAGCCGGTGCCCAGGGTAAAGTCGTTCCAGGCAAACGAGATAGGCGCCGAGTTGGGCGAGGTAGCCTGCGGGTAGCGCGGCCGGATCGGCAGGCACGGGGCGGTCTGTCTTGAGATCCACGACCTCGACCGTGGCGGGGCCCACCAGCAGCCGGTCGATGCGCCCCGACAGAAAGCCGCCGGCGGTCGCGGCATCGGTCGGCATTCTGTCCTGGCCGAGCGGCGCGCCCACCGCCACTTCGGCGAGGGCGGCCGAGTCGAGATAGCGCGCCAGGGCCGGATCGGCGGCCACGGCGCGGGCCTCGGCCAGCGCGGGCGCGAGCGCGGCCGGGGGAAAGCCGGGTGCCGCGGCGCGGACGGCCGCAGCCGCGACATCGGGCCGGTCCAGGAGGGCCGGGCGCTCGAGCAGCGCATGCACGGCCAGGCCCCAGTCGCGCGGTGCAGCGCCGCCGCGGTCGTCGCCGACCGCCGCTGGATCGGCGGGCCTGGGCGCTTGGCGCTGCGTGGGCGCAGGGTCGCGCCCAGCATCGGCCAGGCCGGAGGGGTTGAGCCGCCGCGGCCGTGCCTCGATCGGCGCTGCCACCGCCCAACCGGGACGCGCCGCGACCGGGCGCGCCGAGGGGTCTCCGGGCGCCTCCGGCGGGTGGGGATCCGGCGCCTTCGGCGTCGGTGAGGCGGGCGCCCGGGCTGCGGGATCGCTGCCGAGACGCCAGGCGGCGGCGACGCCGTCGGGCGGGGCGATGGGGCGTGCGGCTGGATAGGGGCCTGAGCCGTCGGATGGATAGCGAGCCGGGTGGGCCGCTGGGTCGGAGGCCCGGTCGGCAGCGGACTCGGGGGCGCGTTCGGGCGCAGGAGCGGGTTCGGGAGCAGGCTCGGCAGCGGGCTCGGGAGCGGGCTGGGGGGCAGGCTGGGGGGCGACTGCGTGCCAGAGCATCGGGTACCAGTGGGCGCGGCGCACCTGGGCTCTGAGCGGGTGCTGCGCCTCCTCGCGCTCGTGGCGGCGGCGGGTCGCTTCGTCCTCGTCGCCCGGCGGGGTCCAGCGCTGGACGGCGCCGCAGATCAGCAGGCGCTGCTCGGCCCGGGTCAGGGCGACATAGAGCAGGCGCTTGTATTCGGCGACCGCGCGGCGCGTCGCCTCGTCGCGCGCGCGGGCGATCAGCGCATCGTCCTCGCTCTGCCCGCCGCTGGCCATCAGCACCAGCGGCGGGCGGTTGCCGTCGCCCGGCAGCGTCAGGAGATCGGGCTCGCCGCCCCGCCGGCCGAGCGGGTGGCGAAACGTGTCGGGCAGGATCACGAAGGGCGCCTCCAGCCCCTTGGCGCCGTGCACCGTCATCACCCGCACAGCGCCTGCGGCCTGGGCCAGCTCGCGCTTGGCCTGGATCTCGGCGCCATCGAACCAGGCGATGAAGCCGGTCAGCGTGGGCGCGCCCTGGCCCTCGTAGACCAGCGCCTGGGTCAGCAGCTCGTCGATCGCGTCCTCGGCCTCGGCCCCCAGACGGGCGAGCAACCGCGCGCGGCCGTCGTGGCCGATCAGCACCCGCTCGAGCATCTCGTAGGGGCGCTCGAAATCGGCGTGGGCCATCAGATCGGCGACCAGCGCCCAGGCCCGCGGGTGGCGCTCGGCCGCCGCCTGCAGCCGGCGCACCAGCGGCTGGGCGCGGGGATCGCGCCCGGCGGCGAGGGCCATCAGCCCGGCCTCGTCGACATCGCCAAGGGGCGAGCGCAACAGCGTCGCGAGCGACAGCTCGTCGTCCGGCAGCACCTCAACACGCAGCGCCGCCATCAGATCGATGACGGCAAGCTCGCGGTCGAGCGTCATCTTGTCGGCGCCCGCAACCGCCACGCCGCGCGCCTTGAGCGCCCGCACGAGGCCGGCCGCCAGCGCGTCGCGGCTGCGCACCAGCACCAGGATATCGCCGGGCGCGACCGGGCGCTCGACACCGTCGCGGGCGGGCAGGCGTTCCTCGGTGCAGATGCGCGCGATCTCGGCCGCCAGGATCTCGGCCAGCCGGCGCTTGGGGGCATCGGGCATCGGCGCGTCGACCGGTGCGTGCCAGGGCGGCTGCTCGCCGGCCGCCTCGGCCACCACGGGCGCCCAGAGATCGATCGTCGCGGCGTCCGCGCTGCGCCCGGCCTCGTGTACCGGGGGCGTGCCCGCCAGGGTCAGCCCCTCGGCCGCATCGCCGGCGAACACCCGGTCGACGAAGGCCAGGATGCCGGGCGCCGAGCGGAACGAGCGGGTGAGCCCCGGTTCCACCAGCGGCGCGCCACGCTCGGCCAGGCTGGCGCGCAGCCGGCCGCGCTCGGTGCCGAAGACCTGTGGGTCGGCGCCCTGGAACGAGTAGATCGACTGTTTCTCGTCGCCGACGACGAACAGGGTGCGGGGGCGCGGGCCGCGGGCGCCGTCGCCGGCCATGAACTCCTGGGCGATGGCGCCCACCACGGCCCACTGGGCGGGGGCGGTATCCTGCGCTTCGTCCACCAGGATGTGGTCGATGCCGCCGTCCAGCCGGTAGAGCACCCACGCCGCCGCGCCGGAGGCTGCCAACAGCTCGGCCGCCCGGGCGACCAGATCGTCGAAATCCACCACCCCGTGGCGGCGCTTGGCCGCGCTGTAGTCCACCAGGAAACGCGCAGCGAAATGGTTGAGATCGCCGGCTTTGGCGGCGGCAAGCGCGGTCAGCCGGTCGCGCTCGACGGCGTCGACGGCCTCCTGCAGCGCCTGAAAGCGCGCGCCGAGGCCGGGGTGTGCGGCCTCGGCCGGCTTGGTGACGAAGCCGGACAGAGCGCGCGGCCGGCGCTCGCGGGTGTGGGTGGCCTGCAGCAGGGCGTCATAGGCGGCCAGCGGGTCGGCGGCTGCGCGCTCGGCGGCCTCGGCCAGCGCGAGGGCGACGCCCGCCATCTTGCTGCCGCCGGCGGCGAAGATCGGCGCGAGCGCGGCGACGGCGGCCCAGTCCAGCGCCG
>JBCCMW010000057.1:0-14889 GCA_039026175.1 Pseudomonadota bacterium | reverse complement strand
GTGGCCGCCAACGCGGTCTTCGTGCTGCTGGCCGATCGCGCGGTCGACGCCAGCGCGCTCGACCGCCGGCATCTGTCGCGCGATCTTGCGCGCTTCGCACCGCGCGGCGCCGTTGCGGAACCGACCGGCAGCCCGGCGCACCCGACCGCAGCGCCGACAATGCCGTTACGGCCGCACCAGCGCTCGCCGCTTGCGACCGAGCCTCGGGCTAGCGTCGATCCAGCCGCCGCGGCGCTCTCGGCACCGCTGCCGTCCGCACCGACGCCGACAGCCAAACCGCCAGCGTCGGGTCAAGAAGCGGGGCAGAGCGAGCACGAGCCGGGACAACCTGGCCCCTGCGACATCGCCCGCTCCAACGCCGCCGCCTGAACGGCGGCGTCGGATCCCGCCACCGACGCCCCGGGATCGGCCGCCCAGCGGAGCGCGGAGGGCCGTGCCAAGACCGAGGGTAGCGACAGTGTGCGGTCGTGGTCCCGGAAGGGGTGTGGGAGCGCCGGTGCTCGGCGCGGCGTGGGCCTGATCGGGTCGCCACGGCGGACACACCGATCGGGGCGGCGCCCGCGATGCGCGCGCGCGTCTCCCGCGACAGGTCGCTGCGGGTGACGCCCCACGCATCGCCGGTCACGAGCACGAGTGCGCCGACGCGGCGCGTGACGGAGGACGCGTTCGGGGAGATCGCGACGACATGGGATCGGCGCTGGATCGCGCGGTTCAGTCGCTCCAGCGGCGCCGTGCGCGATCCGCGGCCAGTGCGGCACGGTCAGATTCATATAGGCGAGCACGTCCGCGCGCGACGCGTCGATCAGATCGCCGGGCGTCTGGTGCCCGGCCCCAAGCGCGTTAGGCCCCAAGCGCGGGTGGCCCCAAGAGTGCGTGGCCCCAAGCGCGCGTGGCCTGAAGCGCGCGTGGTCCCAAGTGCGCGTGGCCCCAAGCGCGCGTGGCCCCAAGTGCGCGTGGCCCCAAGCGCCGGTGGCCCCAAGTACGCGTCGCTCTGAGCGCGTGGGCGACCCGGCGTCCCTGCTCGGTAGCGGCCGCCTTGCTCGCTTGGGCAAAGATCGTCTTCGGCATCGCCGCCGCCGGCGCGCCGGAGCGGGCACCGGTGGCGGCCAGCACGGTGAGGGTCCAGCGCACGCGACGGCGCTGCCAGGTCGTCTTGAACACGCGGCGCGGCGCAGGCCGGAGACCCTCGTGATCGTCAGCGACGACGAGGCTCGCGCCCGGCAGCCCGCGGTCTGCGAATGTGCGCAGAAGGTGGGTCCAGTAGGTTTCGGCTTGCGACGGTCTGATGGCGATCCCAAGCGCCTCGCGTCGGCCGTCGGGGTTGACGCTCGCGGCCACGATCACCGCCAGGCGGACGATCCGGCCGCCCTCACGACCGTTTCGGCAGGTGGCGTTGCGCCGGAGGTACGGCCATGGCCCCGCGAAAGGGCGGGCGAGGAGGGCCTGCATCCGGGCGTCGATCCGCTTGCAGCGCCAAGATACCCCGCTGTCGGGCACGCCCGAACCGCCCATGGCGCGCACGAGATCTTCGACGGCGGACGTCTCGACCGGCCCGACAAGGACCGTCCTGTCATCGGTCTTCGGCGTGCCGCGGTGGCCCGATTGACGCGCGGCGCGTCGGTGATCGCATGCGAACGCCGTTCGAGCGCAAGAAACGGTGCCATGCCTTGGATAGGCAGGCGCAGTGGCGGCGACGAACAGGGCACGGGACGCAGGAAAGGCGCGTGGTCGAGCCCGGGGCTCTCCGGCTGCGGCGGCAGGCATAGATCGGGCCTATCCGCGGTCCGGTGCCGCGCCTCATCAGGGAGACCGCCGTGGCGATGAACGCCGACTTTACCCGCCGGGTCGTCGAGCACGCCGACTACACCCCCTGGAGGCCCTCGCCGATGCCGGGCGCCGAGCGCAAGATGCTGGATCGGATCGGCGGCGAGGTCGCTCGCGCCGCCACCATCCAGCGCGTCGCGCCGGGCAGCACCCTCTCGGCGCACACGCACGAGGGCGGCGAGGCATTGATCGTGTTGCACGACGCGCACGGCGACGTCACGGCCGGCAGCGACATCCGTGATCCGCCGCGCTGCAAGCACACGCCCTTGGTCGCGCCAGGCGCCACGATCATGCTCAAGCTGCACCGGTTTCAGCCCGAGAACCGCGCCCACATCCCCATCGCCACCGACAAGGCGTGCCCGGTCGCGGCCGCCAACCGCCCCGGCGTCGCGGTGCCACCGCTGTTCGACCACGCGCATAAGGTGGTGGGGCTGGAGACTTGAGCCCCCGGCACCACAGCGACGGTCGACGCCGCTGGCGGGCTGGAGGCCTTCGCGCTGGACGCAGGGTGGTCGAGGGTGCGCGGGCGGCAGGCGCAACCGACGCCGCTGCGCTGGATCGCAGCCTGGGCCCGCCGACCGAGCCGCACCACATCGGGACAGATTGATGGAAGCAATTTTTATTCCGCGGAACCTGCCGAAGCTCTAGACAGCGGCTGCGCTCTGCCAGCAGGCTGGGCAGTAGCGGCGCTCATCGCTGCTCAAGACCCAGACAGGGAGATATCCATGCTGCATAACCTGCGCTGCGCGGCCCTCGGTTTGGCCTGCGCGACAGGGGCGCTGGCGCTGTCGGCCATGGTGCCCGCGCCTGCCCTGGCCGAGACCCCGCCCGATACGCTGGTGATCGCCGACAAGATCGACGACATCGTCTCGATCGACCCGGCCGAGAGCTTCGAGTTCTCGGGCAACGACATGCTCAACAACGTGTACGATACGCTGATCGAGCTGGATCCCGCGGACCTGGGCCCGCTGGTGCCCGGTATCGCCGAGAGCTGGTCGGTGGCCGACGACGGCGTCACCTACACCTTTACGATCAAGGAGGGGCTGACCTTCCACTCGGGCAATCCCGTGCGGGCCGAGGACGCCGCCTTCTCGCTGCAGCGCGCGGTCATGCTGGACAAGACGCCCTCGTTCATCCTGGACCAGTTCGGCTTCACGCCCGAGAACGTCGAGGAAAAGATCACCTTCGAGGGCAACACGCTGACCATCGTCACCGACCAGCCCTACGCACCGTCGTTCTTCTACAACTGCCTCACCGCGGTCGTCGCCTCGGTCGTCGACAAAGAGACGGTGATGGCGAACGAAGTCGACGGCGACATGGGCTATGCTTGGCTCAAGACCAACACCGCCGGTTCGGGCGCCTACAAGCTGCGCGTCTTCAAGCCCTCGGACAGCTATATTCTGGAGGCCAACGAGGGCTATTGGCGCGGCACGCCGGCGATGACGCGGGTGTTCATGCGCCACGTCGCCGAACCCTCGACCCAGCGGCTGCTGCTGGAGAACGGCGACATCGACATCGCGCTCAAGCTGACGCCGATCGACGTGGCCGGCGTGGCCGAGAACCCGGACATCGTGATCACCGACGAGGTGCGCGGCCGGATCATGTATGTCGCCCTGAACCAGAAGGTCGAGCCGCTGAACGACCCGCGCGTGGTCGAGGCGTTCAAGTACCTGATCGACTACGACGGCATGGCGTCGACCTTTCTGAAGGGCCAGTACAAGGTCCACCAGGCGTTCCTGCCAGACGGGTTCCTGGGCGCGCTGACCGAGACGCCCTATGCGCTGGACGTCGACAAGGCCAAGGCGCTGCTGGCCGAGGCCGGGGTCGAGGGCCTGGAGGTCACGATCTTCGTGCGCAACGACCAGGACCGGCTGGAGATGGCGCAGAGCTTCCAGAACACGCTGGCCCAGGCCGGCGTCACGGCGACGCTGCGCACCGGCACGGGCAAAGAGATCCTGGGCGAGTACCGCGCGCGCAAGCACGAGATCTACCTCGGCGCCTGGGGCCCGGACTATCCGGACCCGCACACCAACGCCGACACGTTCGCGCGGAACCCGGACAACAGCGACGAGGCCAAGCTGACGGGCGTGCTGGCCTGGCGCAACGCCTGGCCGGCGGACGAGGTCAAGGACATGACCGACGCTGCCGTGCTGGAGAAGGACACCGACAAGCGCGCGTCGATGTACCTGGAGATCCAGCGCGCCCACCAGCAGACCTCGCCCTTTGCGCCGATGTTCCAGCTGATCACCCAGGTGGCCAAGCGCAAGGGGGTCGAGGGGTTCTCGGCCGGCGGGTCGATCCACTCGGCCTTCTTCTGGTCGGCAACCAAGTGAGCGGACGGGCGGCGCCCGTGCGACCGGGCTCCGCCCTCTGCCTTGCGCGCCGGCGATGACCGAGCAGAGCCACCTCACGTCCCGGACCGACGCCGCCCGGCGCCAGACCGCGCTGCGGGCACTGGAGGCGCTGCAGCGGGTCGGGGGGCTGACCGTCACGCTGGCGATCACCTTCTTCGGGCTGCTCGCCGTTACCTTCGTCATCGGCCGGCTGGTGCCCATCGATCCGGTGCTGGCCATCCTGGGCGAGCGGGCGACCCAGGAACAGGTCGAGCGCGCGCGCGAGGCGATGGGGCTGAACGAACCGATCTATGTGCAGTTCGCGATCTACGTGCGCGACGCGCTGTCGGGCGATTTCGGCACGTCGCTGCTGACCGCCCGCCCGGTGCTGGAGGACGTGGCCCGCGTCTTTCCCGCCACGCTGGAGCTGGCCACCATCGCCACGCTGTTCGGCGTGCTGGCCGGGGTGCCCGCGGGCGTGCTGGCCGCCACGCACCCCGGCAGCTTGATCGACCAGGCGGTGCGGCTGATCGGGCTGATGGGCTATTCGATGCCCGTCTTCTGGCTGGGCCTCATGGGCCTGTTGCTGTTCTACGGCGAGCTTGGCTGGGTCGGCGGACCCGGGCGGCTGGACACCACGCACGAGTTCCTGTTCGAGTTGGAGGTCGTCCCGGTCACCGGCGCGATCCTGATCGACACGGCGCTGGCCGGGGCGTGGGACATCTTCGCCAACGCGCTCAGCCACATCGTGCTGCCGGCGGCGGTGCTCGGCTATTACTCGATGGCCTACATCAGCCGGATGACGCGCTCCTTCATGGTCGACCAGCTGGGGCAGGAGTACGTGACCACCGCGCGGGTCAAGGGCATGCCCGAATGGCGCGTCGTGTGGGTGCACGCGCTCGGCAACGTGTGGGTGCCGCTGATCACGGTGATCGCGCTGTCCTACGCCAACCTGCTGGAAGGCTCGGTCCTGACCGAGACGGTGTTCGCGTGGCCCGGCCTGGGGCTCTACATCACCAACGCGCTGTTCTCGTCCGACCTGGCCGCGGTGATGGGCGGGACCATTGTGGTGGGAGGCGTGTTCATCTTCCTCAACATGCTGTCCGACCTGCTCTATCGCCTGGTCGACCCCCGGGCGCGGGGCTAGGCGGGCGTGGCCAAGGACACCGACAGCCCGGTGGCCAAGCCCGCGCGGGCAGCACCGGCCTGGCGCGTCTGGCTGCTCGACCCGGCACCTGCCTCGGCCCGCCAGGCGATGCTGGGCCAGGCGTTCCTGGGCTGGCTGCGGCTGACGGGCAACCCGCTGGCGATGATCGGGCTGGCCATCGTGCTGGCGCTTTTGCTGGCCTCGGCCGCAGCGCCTTGGCTGGCGACCCACGACCCCTATGCCCAGAACCTGCCGGGGCGCCTGATGCCGCCGTTCTCGCCCGGCCATTGGCTGGGCACGGACGAGTTCGGCCGCGATATCTGGAGCCGGATCGTCCACGGCGCGCGCATCACGCTGTACATCGTCGCCCTGGTCACCGTGACGGCGCCCGTGTTCGGGCTGCTGATCGGCGCGGTGGCGGGCTACTTCGGCGGTATCGTCGACACGGTGCTGATGCGGCTGACGGACATCTTCCTGGCCTTTCCGCGGCTCATCCTGGCGCTGGCCTTCGTCGCAGCACTGGGCCCGGGGATCGAGAATGCGGTGCTGGCGATCGCGCTGACCGCCTGGCCGCCCTATGCCCGCGTCGCCCGGGCCGAAACGCTGACGGTGCGCGGCGCCGACTATATCGCCGCCATCCGGCTGCAGGGCGCGGGCCATGGGCGCATCATCACCGGCCACGTGATGCCGATGTGCCTGCCCTCGGTCGTGATCCGGGTGACGCTGGACATGGCGGGGATCATCCTGACGGCGGCGGGGCTAGGCTTCCTCGGCCTCGGCGCCCAGCCGCCGCTGCCGGAATGGGGGCTGATGATCGCTTCGGGCCGCAAGTTCCTGTTCGAGCAGTGGTGGGTGGCCACCATGCCGGGGCTCGCGATCTTTATGGTCTCGCTCGGCTTCAACCTGCTGGGCGACGGCCTGCGCGACGTGCTGGACCCCAAGGGCGCGAAATGAGCCTGCTCCAGGTCCAGGATCTGTCCGTGACGTTCCAGACCCCGGCGGGCCCGGTCGAGGCCGTGCGCGGCGTGTCCTTCACCCTGGACCGCGAGCGGCTGGGCATCGTGGGCGAGAGCGGGTCGGGCAAGACCATGACCGGCCGTTCGGTCCTGCGCCTGGTGCGCCCGCCGGGGCGGATCGAGGCCACGCGCCTTGCCTTCGACGGCGTCGACCTGCTGGCGGCGTCCGAGCGGCAGATGCGGGCGCTGCGGGGCCAGCGCATCGCGATGGTGATGCAGGACCCGAAGTTCTCGCTGAACCCGGTCATGCAGGTCGGCCGGCAGTTGACCGAGGGTCTGCGCCTGCGCGACCGGATGTCCGAGCGCGAGGCCCACGCCAAGGCCGAGGCCGCGCTGGACGCGGTGCAGATCCGCGACGTCGCCAGGGTGATGGAGGCCTACCCGCACGAGCTGTCGGGCGGCATGGGCCAGCGGGTGATGATCGCCATGATGCTGATCCCCGAGCCCGACCTGCTGATCGCCGACGAGCCGACCTCGGCGCTGGACGTCACCGTGCAGGCCGAGGTGCTGGCCATCCTGGACGCTCTGGTGCGCGAGCGGGGCATGGGGCTGATATTCATCAGCCACGACCTGGCGCTGGTCAGCCGGTTCTGCGACCGGGTGCTGGTGATGTACCGCGGCCGGGTGGTCGAGGAGCTGGCCGCCCGCGACCTGGGCGCCGCGCGCCACCCCTACACCCAGGGCCTGCTCGGCTGTCTGCCCCGCATCGGCGGCCCGCGCGGCCCGCTGCCCGGGCTGGACCGCGACGCCGCCTGGGCCGAGGCGTGACACCGCGATGGCGCTGATCGAGATCGAGAACCTGGACGTCACCTTCACCGCCAAGGGCCAGCGCGTGCAGGCCGTGCGCGGCGTGTCCCTGGCGGTCGAGCCGCGCGAGGCCTATGGCCTGGTCGGCGAGAGCGGGTCGGGCAAGTCGACCATCCTGCGCGCGCTCTGCGGCCTGGCCCCGGTCACCGCGGGCGCTATCCGGCTGGCGGGCGAGCCGGTCAATCCCGGGCGCGACCGCGGCCGCGCCTTTGCGCGCCGGGTGCAGATGGTGTTCCAGGACCCCTACGCCTCGCTCCACCCCCGCCACACGGTGGACCGCACGCTGTCCGAACCGCTGGCCGTGCACGGCATCGGCGGGCGCGAGCGGCGGGTGCTGGCGGCCCTGGCGGACGTGGGGCTGGAGCCGTCGTTCCGGTTTCGCTATCCGCACCAGCTCTCGGGCGGGCAGCGCCAGCGGGTCGCGGTGGCGCGCGCACTGATGCTGGAGCCCGAGATCCTGCTGCTGGACGAGCCGACCTCGGCGCTGGACGCTTCGGTCCAGGCGGAAGTGCTGAACCTGCTGTCGCGGCTGCGCGCCGAGCGGGGGCTCACGTTCCTGATGGTCAGCCACGATCTGGCCGTGATCGACCACATGTGCGACCGGCTGACCGTGATGCAGGACGGCCGCACGGTCGAGGTGCTGGCGCGCGAGGATCTGGCCGCCGGCCGGTTCCGCCAGCCCTATACCCGGTCGCTGTTCGCCGCCTCCAGCAGCGTGCCGACCGTCGGGGCGTGACGGTTCGGTAGCGCCTGTCCGAGGCTGGAGTCAGGGGCTGGGGTCAGAGCCGGGGGTCGACCGGCTCGCTCTCCAGCGCCAGGACGGCCAGGGCGCACTGGTGCACGCGGGCCAGCGGCTCGCGATCGACGAACCGCGCCAGTCCCTCCAGCCCCAGCCGGAACTCGCGGTCGGCCAGCGACGCTTTGCGCGCGATGCCGCGCCGGCGCAGCCGCTCGATGTTCTCCGGCATGTCGTAGTCCGGCCCGTAGATCAGGCGCAGGTAGTCGCGCCCGCGCACCTTGATCGCCGGCTGCACCAGCCCCTTGGGCCCGCGCGCGACAAAGGACGCGGGCTTGATCACAAAGCCCTCGCCGCCCTGGGCGGTGTGCTCCAGCCACCAGTCGGCCAGGCCCGCCCGCGCGGCGTCGCAGCCGGCGTCGACGCTGCGCCAGCCGGTGGGCTGCAGTATCGGGTCGGCCTCGGCCAGGCGGGCCAGGGTCTCCATGTGCCAGGCGTGGGGCCGGTCGGCCAGCACCTGCCCCTCGACCGCCAACAGATGGAAGGGCGCCAGGCGCAGGTCGTCGACCGAGGGCGCCGGCCAGCAGTACCCGTCGATCGTGCGCATCATCGCCACGGCGTTGTCGCGGCGCACCGTCGTCTCGGCCCTCAGCGCCTCGACCTCGGGGGCGGCGGGCGCGGTGGCGAGGGCGTCCAGCAGCGCCTCGGCCGCGTGGCGCGCGGCGGCGGCGGTCGGCAGGAACTGGCGCTGCAAGAGCGCCTGCGCCTTGGCCGACCAGGGCATCAACTCGGCATCCAGCACGGCCCAGTCGGTGGCGAGCGCCTGCCACAGCCCCGCCTCGCCCATCGCCCGGCCGACGCGCGCGACCAGCGCCGCCTCGTCACCCTCGGCATCGAAGAACGGGCGGCCGGTGCGGGTATAGACGACGCCCTGCTTGCCGTCCTCGACCCCGAAGCGCGCCCGGGCGGCATCGGCATCGCGCGCCAGCACCACGACGGCGCGCGAGCCCATGTGCTTTTCCTCAGCCACCAGATCGGTGATCCCGGCGGCGGCATAACGCTCCAGCGCCTGGTCGGGATGCTCCAGGAACGGGCCGTCGGGCGCGGTGGGACAGGCCGCCATGGTGGGCGGCACATAGACCAGCCAGCGCGGGTCCACGGCAAAGCGGCTCAGCACCTCCAGCGCGGCGGCGGCGTTCTCCTCGGCGATCAGCACGGTGCCGCCCAGCCGTGTGTCGACCCGCTGCTTGGCGGCGTAGTCGTCGAAGTACAGCAGCCGGTCGTGGGTCTGCTGCGCCGTCAGCGCCGGGTCGCCGGCCAGCGGGCGCGCAGGCTCGGCATAGGCCCGGGCGGCGGGGACCGACACGATCTCGCGCTCGGGCCAGCGCAGCGCCGTCAGCGCCCCGCCGAACACGCAGCCCGTGTCGATGCAGAGCGTGTTGTTCAGCCATTCGGCCCGGCGCACGGGGGTGTGGCCGAACACCACCTCGGCCCGGCCGCGGTAGCCGCGCGCCCAGTCCAGGCGCACGGGCAGGCCGAACGCGTCGATCTCGCCCGTCGTCTCGCCGTACATCGCGAAGCTGCGCACCGCGGCGGACCCGCGGCCGTGCATCTCGGCCTTGAGCCCCGCGTGCGCCACCACCAGGTCGCCGCCCGCCAGCCACTCGTGGCTGCGCAGGCCGTCGACGAAGCGGCGCGCGGCCTGGCGAAACTCGGGGCTCGCGGCCTCCAGCTCGGCCGCCGTCAGCTCCAACCCGTGGTTCAGCGTGACGTTGCGCCCGGCCAGCCAGCGGCCCAGCTTGTTGTCGTGGTTGCCCATGACTGAGCGCGCCGAGCCTTCGGCCGCCATGCCCATCACCAGGCGTAGGACATCGCGGTTGCGCGGCCCGCGGTCCGTGAGATCGCCCAGGAACAGCGCGATGCGCCCCTGGGGGTGGCGGGCCGACAGCAGGTCCTCGCCGTCGGTGTAGGGGTCCAGCGCGTAGCCCAGCGTGGCGAGCAGCGCCGTCAGCTCCTCGAAGCAGCCGTGCACGTCGCCGATGATGTCGAACGGGCCCGCCTGATCGCGCTTGTCGGTCCACAAGGGCTGGCGCTCGATCTCCAGCGCCGCGACCTGTTCGGGCGAGCGCATCACCTGGATCTGGCGGAACCCCTCCTTCTGCAGGCCCTTCAGCCCGCGGCGCAGCGCGCGCGCGTGGTTGCGCGCCACGTGGGGGCCGAAGTCGCGGTTGGGCCGGCCGGCGTTGCGCGCATGGCAGAGGTCGGGGTCGATATCCAGCACCAGCGCGATCGGCAGCGCGTGGTGGCGCCGCGCCAGGGCGACCAGCGCCGCGCGGTCGGCCTTGTGCACCGAGGTCGCGTCGATCACCGCCAGCTTGCGCCGCTTCAGCCGCAGCCCGGCGGTGTGGTGGACCAGATCGAAGGCATCCTCGGTCGCCGCCACCTCGGTCTCGTCGTCCGACACCAGCGCGCGGCAGTGGTCCGAGGAGATCACCTCGGTCGGCAGGAAGTGCCGCGCGGCAAAGCTGGACTTGCCCGCGCCCGTGGGGCCGATCAGCACGACCAGCGCGAAATCGGGGATCGAGATCTTCATGCCCGGGCCTCGATCAGCGCGCGGACGTGCTGTCCCAGCGCCGCGCCCTCGGGCATCGGGTCGGCCCAGGTCAGCGCCCGGCGCACGGTCTGGGCGACGGCGCCCGTGCGCGGGTCGCGGCCGACGTGCGGCACCTCGGGCCAGGCCAACAGCGCGCCCTGGCGGCGCCAGGCCGGCCAGGCATCGGGGTCCACGCCGCGTGCGCGCAGCCACGCGGCCTTGGCCGGCGGGTCCATTCCGGCGACGGCGGCCGCCGCGGCCTGCGGCGCCAGCCCCGCGTCCAGCAGGTGCCAGTGGCAGGCGGTCGAGAGCGCGTTGCGCCGCCCGTCCTCGGCCCGCCAGCGCAGGTAGTCGATCACCCCCTCGCCGTCCGGCAGCGCCGAGACCCGGGCATCGAACGCCGCCGGGTGGCCCAGCGCCAGGGACAGCGCCGCGCTCGCCTCGCCCGCAAACACCGACACCAGCTTGGCGATGCGCCGGCCGTAGGCGCCCTCGTCCGCCGCCAGCAACAGCGAGATCTCGTCGGACACCGTGTAGGCCAGCGTGACCCGCGGCCCGGCCTGCATCAGCCGCTCGGCCGTGCGGGCCATCGCGTCGTGGAAGCCCGCGTCCACCGGCCGGGCCAGCGGCAGGGTCTGCTTGGTCAGGCGCGTGAAGCCGCGGCCGTCCAGCCGCAGCACCAGGCGGCCGCGGTCCGGGGCGCGGTGGTCCAGCGCGTCCTCGGCGGTGCGCAGCCGGTCTGCCAGGGTGTCGAACCTCATGGTGCGGGCGCGTCCTCGGCGGCGGCGACCAGGCGCACGGCGCCCGCGGCGTCGACCGTGTGCACCGCGGCGAACCCCTCGGCCAGGTTGGGCGGCACCAGGCGCGCGGCGGTGGCGGCCAGGCCCTTGTCCGCCCCCCGCGCGCGGCCGCGGCGGCCGGCGTTGCGCGCCCGGCAGGTCTCGAACGGGACGTCGAACCAGTAGGCGACGGCCGTGAAGCGCGCCGCCGCCGCGCGGGCCAGGTAGGGCGCGCGGTCCGCCGGCGCGGGGTTGGTGTTGTCGATCACGCAGCGCTGCCCCGTGGCCAGGCAGGCGGCCAGCACCGCGTCCTCGCGCCGCCGGGTGCGCAGCATGTCCAGGTTGATCCGCAGGTGCGTGTCGGCAAAGCGGCGGGCGTAGAGGCTGGATTTGCCCGCGCCCTGTAGGCCGACGAAGACGACCAGCTCCATCACGCCGCCTCCTCGGCCGCCGCGGTCCCCAGGGTGAAGACCGCCATCTGCGACGGGGCGCCGTGGGTCGCGTCCTCGGGCCCGATCGGGGCATAGCGCACGGCGTAGCCGTACGCGTCCGCCACCGCGTCGCCCCAGGCGGCGAACTCGGCGCGCGTCCATTCGAACCGGTGGTCGCCGTGGCGCCGCGCGCCGGGCGCCATCCCGTCGAACAGCACGTTGTACTCGCGGTTGGGCGTGGTCACGACCACGGTGCGCGGTCGGGCGGCGGCGAACAGGGCCAGCGCCAGCGAGGACAGGCGCGCAGGCTCGATATGCTCGATCACCTCGACCAGGGCGGCGGCATCGAACCCCTCCCAGCGCCGGTCGCCGTAGGTCAGCGATCCCTGCATCAGGCCCAGTCGCGCGCGAAGCGCCTCCCCCGCCTGGTCCAGCCGGAGGCGCCTGGCCGCAACCTCCAGCGCCCGGGCCGACGGGTCGACGCCCACCAGACGCTCGAAATGGCCGTCCTTGACCAGGCGCGACAGCAGCTTGCCCGCGCCGCAGCCCAGGTCCAGCACCCGCCGCGCCCCGGCCGCGCGCAGCGTGTCGGCCACCGTCTCGAGCCGCAGGTCGTGCAGGCGGATGGGCCGCTCCAGCGTCGCCTCGGCCGCGTCCTGGGTGGCGGTGTCGGTGGTCTCGTCCTCCTCGGCCGGCGGCTCCTCCGCCGCGGCATCCTCGGCCAGCCGCTCCAGCGCCTGGGCCACCAGCGCGCGGCGGTGCTTGAGCGAGCGCTTGGCGATCACGTCGCGCTCGGGGTGGGTGGCCAGCCATCCCGCGCCCTTGGCCAGCAGCGCGTCGATCTCGTCGCGGTCGATCCACCAGTGCTTGGCGTTGTCCAGCACCGGGACCAGCACGTAGAGGTGGTTCAGCAGCTCGGCCAGCCGGATCTCGGCCGCCAGGCGCAGATCGTAGATCCCCCGCTGGCCTGCACTGTCCATCGCCGCGGCGTCGACGCGATAGCCCAGGGGCGCGAACAGCCGCTCGGCCATCTCCGCCTCGCCGGCGATGGCCACCGGGGTCACGCGCGCCTCGAACGGCAGGGCCCGGTCGGCAAGGTGCTGGCGCTCCTTCGAGGTACCGGCGAGCGACTGCCCGAAACTGCGCGCCAGCGCGACCGAGAGAAACGAGTTGGCCACATAGGGCCGGTCGTTGACGTACTCGGCGATCAGGCCGGGTGCGCCGCGTCCGCCGCCGCGCACCAGCTTGACCGGGTCGACGGTGAGATGCAGCACCGCGGTCGACCGGTCGGCCCGCGTGGCGGGAAAGAACACCAGCGCATCGCCGGCCGCGGTTTGGCGCGGATGCACGTGCGCGGGGTTCTTGTGCAGCAGGTACCCAAGGTCGCGGGCGGCATAGTCCGCACCCGGCGGCGCGATCAGCGTGATCTCGATCTGCATGGGCCTCCGCTCCCCTCCCCTTGCCCTGCGATAGCCGCCGGACCCCAACCGCGCAACGCGGCCGTTCCAACCGGGGCCGCCCATGGTCGAGCGGTCGCCAGCGGTGGGGTGTCCGGCAGAGGCGCCTGCGGTGGGGGCTGCCGGCGGCGGGGCAGGCGCGCGGGGACCCACAGCCCCCGGACAGGGGCGAGACCGCCGGCGTGCGCCCGCGTCGGCGGCGCGTCGCCGGGCCCGCCCAGCGATCAGACGCCGACGTGCACGGAACGTCCGGCCACCATCGTGCGCAGCACCCGGGGCAGCGCAGGATCGCCGTCGTCCACCCACACCACGTCGGCCCGCTGGCCGGGCACCAGGCGGCCGCGGTCGGTCAGGCCCACGACCTCGGCCGGATGGGCCGATACCAGCGCCCAGGCCTCGGCCAACGAACAGCGCCCATCGCGCACCAGCCGAAAGACCGCGTGCAGCGGTGCGGGATAGTAGTAGTCGGTCGCCAGCACCGTACAGAGACCCGCCTGCACCGCCGGGGCTGCGTCCATCGCACCGCAGTGGCTGCCGCCGCGCAGCACGTTGGGTGCGCCCAGGATCGTGTGTTCGCCGGCGGCCCGCGCGGCCAGGGCGGTCTCGGGCGTCACCGGGAACTCGGCCGCCGTGGCGCCGAGCCCGCGGTAGTAGGCCCGCTCCTCGGGCGAACGCTCGTCGTGACCCAGCAGCGTGGCACCCGCGGCCCGCGCCGCTGCGGCCAGCCGCGCGACGGCCGCAGGCACCTCGGCGCGCCGGGCCCAGGCCGCGGCCAGCCTGGCGCGGTAGTCCCCGATGCCGATGCCCGCGCGTGCCGCCGACTTCTGATCGTCGCCCCTGGCACGCGCGTCGCGGTTGGCCATCCCCGTGGTATGGTCGTTGAAGGCCAGGATCGGCCGCGGCTCCAGCCTCAACCAGCGCGCCACGTCCGCCTCGGCGTCCAGCGCGAAAGTCTCCCAGCGCAGATGCAGGCGCGTGTCGCAGCCCAGCCGAGGGCGCAGGTGCCACAGCGTCCGGATCAGCGCGCCGGCGTTGTCGCGCCCGCGCAGGCCCGGCTCCCACGATACGGTGATGCCGTGGAACGCGGTCGTGATGCCGTTGGCTGTCAGTTGGCGATCGCTGTCCAGGAGCCCGATGCCCAGATCGACGGTCACGCCCTTGCGCGGCATGATCTGCCGCTCGAAAGCGTCGCCGTGCACGTCCACGATGCCGGGCAGCACCAGCGCGCCGCGCGCGTCCAGCCGCTCGGCATCGGCCGGCAGGACGTCGGGCTCGACGACCCGGCCCGCGGCGATGGCCAGCCGCCCGTGCACTACCGCGCCATCGCGGATCAGGCGCGCGTTCTCGATCACCGTCGCGGCCGTGCTGTGGTCGCGCATCGCTCGCCCCCTCGCGACGTTCCCGCCCACCGGCGCTGCCCGTTGCCCCAGGCCCCACGGTGTGGGTGCGCTCACGCTGCTGTCCCGGCCTGTCGCTCCCTCTGGCGCCCGCCTTATAGCGCGCGCGACCGCCTCCCGACACCTGCGAGGCGCCCGATACCGCGCATCCTCCGCCGTTCTCCGTCCGCCCCTGTCATCGGCGCAGGGGGTCGAGCCGTGGCCGTGCTGCCGATTTTGCACGCCGCGGTGTTCAGGCCGGCGTGCGCCGTGCCATCGTCGCGCGGCGCATGGGCCCGCGCGCGCGGAGGGATGGATGGATCGTTATCGGCGCATGATGGAACGGATCGCGGGCGGCGCGCGGATCCTGATGGACGGCGCCACCGGCAC
>JBCCMW010000056.1:0-14891 GCA_039026175.1 Pseudomonadota bacterium | reverse complement strand
GCTGGACGACGCGCGCCGCCGCGGCGACATCCCCCGCTCGCCCGACGCCCAGACAGCGGCCGCCTATCTGGGCCTCGCCGTCGCGATGGCTTTTGCGGCGCGCGACAGTGCGGCGGCGATCGGCGCGACGCTCGCGGGCCTGCTGGCCGACCCCGCCGCGCGCGGCCCCGCCCTGCTGCGCGACGGGGGGCAGAGCGCGGCCGAGCTGGTGCTGGATGTCGCCGTCGCCGCGCTGCCGCTGGTGCTGTTCCCGGCAGGCGCGGTGCTCGCCTTCCTGGTCGCCAGCCGCGGCATCGTGCTCGCCCCGCAGCGCCTGATGCCGCAGCTCTCGCGCCTCTCGCCCGTCGACAACGCGGCGCAGAAGTACGGCCCGCCCGGGCTGGTAGAGTTCGCCAAGGCCACCGCCAAGATCGCGCTGCTGCTGGCCGTGCTGGCCATCGCCCTCTGGCGCCTGGTCGACACGCTGCCGCTCTCGGTCCACGTGCCGGCGCGCGGGCTGATGCGCCTGCTCGAAGCGCCGACCAGCGTGATCATGCAGGGCGTCATCGTCGTGGCGCTGGCCGTGGGCACGGTCGATTTCCTCTACCAGCGCCACGCCCACGCCGCGCGCCTGCGCATGTCGCGCCACGAGATGAAAAAGGAGATGCGCGAGACCGAAGGCGATCCCGATCTGATGCAGCGGCGGCGCGAGCGGGGCAAGGCGCTGGCCAACAACCGCATGCTCGCCGCGGTGCCGGGCGCGTCGGTGGTGATCACCAACCCCACCCACGTCGCCGTGGCGCTCGCCTGGGCGCCGGGCGACCGGGGCGCGCCGCGCTGCGTGGCCAAGGGGACCGACGCGATCGCCCTGCGCATCCGCGCCGCGGCCGAAACGGCGGGTGTCCCGGTGCGCGAGGACCCGCCGACCGCCCGAGCGCTGCACGCGGCCACCGCGATCGGCGCCCCAGATCGACGCCCGCCACTACGCCGCCGTGGCCGCCGCCATCCTGTTCGCCGACCAGGCCCGCGCCCAGGCTGCCCGCCGCTGGCGCTGAGCCGCGGCCCCCGTTGCGCCACCCCCGTTGGTGCGCCCCGTTGCGCCACCCCCGTTGCGCGGCCCCCTACTGCGCCCTTCGCGGCGCGGTTCCCGCGGTCCTTCGCCGGCCGGCGGACCGGGCGCCCGCGATGCCCGCCCGGCGGTGCCGCCACCGGCCGCCGCCGCTGGGGCGGGGCTGGCCAGGGGTGCGATGTCGGCTAGGCGGCTCGGTCGCCCCGGGTTCAGTCCTCGTCCGCCGGATCGGCCCGCTCACCGGGGATCGCATAGGCGCCGGTCAGCCAGCGCCCGAGGTCCAGATCGGCGCAGCGCTTCGAGCAGAACGGCCGGTACGCCTGCTCGACGGCGCGGTCGCACAGCGGACACGTCGCCCCACGCCGGACCGCCGACGATCCGCGACCGCTGCCTGGACCCCTCGCCGCATCCGCCTGCATCCGCCCGGCGGTCGCGCTTCGGTCGGCCGCGCCGCCCGCGCCCGCAGCCCGCCCGCCGCCGGCGCGCAGGCTTTTGCCCCGCTCGCGTGATCCCATTGCGCCCGTTCCTTTTTCCTGCCCATCGGCGGCACCATTCTGTATCGTGCCGCGGGGTCTGGAAGCCAGCCACAGCATCGGGGAGAGAGAGCAGCGTGCCCACGCTCGCCCAGAACAACGCGGCATCGCCGGGCGCACCCGCGCGCGCGGGCGGCAACGGTGTGACCGGGGGCATGGCTGGCGGCGCGTTCGGGGGCGTTCCCGGGGGCGTTCCCGGGGGCGTTCCCGGGGGCGTTCCCGGCGGCGCGTACGGCGAGGCGCCGGCGACGGCGCCGGGCGGTGCGCTCCGCCCCGCACCGCTGTGGCACCGGGCCGCGGCGCTGGTGATCAAGGCCGTGCTGCCGCTCGCCATCCTCGCCGCCGCGGCCTGGGGCGTCGCCCAGATCATGGCCACCCCACAGCGCCCGGCGCCGGTGGCCGCTGCCGCCGAGCCGCGCCCCGTGCAGGTCGCGCTGGCGACACCGGCGCTCGCCGGACCGCGCATCGTGGGCTTCGGCCGCGTCGTCGCGGGCGAAACGCTGGGCCTGGCTACCGCGCTCACCGGCCGCGCGGTCGAGGTGCACCCCGATCTGGTGCGCCACGGCCGGCTGCCTGCAGGTGCCCTGGCGGTGCGCCTCGATGACAGCGCCCCGCGGCTGGATCTCGCCGATGCCCGCGCCGCCGTCGCCGATGTCGAGGCCCGGCTGATGGCCGAACGCGGCCAGGCGATCCGGGCCCGGCGCGACTATGCCCGCCGCGAGCGCGAGGTCAGCGACATGCAGCGCGCGCTGATCCTGCGCGAGCCGCAGATGGCCGCGCTGGTGGCCGAGCGGGCCGCGGCCGAGGCCAGGGTCGAGCGCGCCGCTGCGGCACTCGCCAAAACCGAGATCCGCGTGCCGTTCGACGCGCTGGTGCTGTCGGCCGCGGTCGAGCAGGGCGCCGAGCTGACCGCGGGCGACGCACTGGCGCGCCTCGCCTCGACCGCAGCGTTCGAGGTGATGGTGCAGCTGCCCGCCGCCGCGCTGCCTTGGGTCGATGTCGGCGCGCCCGTGCGCCTGGCCAAGCCCGGCACCTGGCCCGAGGGTGCGGTGCGCGAGGGGCGGGTCGTGCGCCTCGGCGGTGCCATGGCCGCCGGCGGCGGCCTGGCCGAGGTTGTGGTGCGCATCGACGACCCGCTCGCCGAGGAGGCGCCCCAGGGCACGCCTCCGGTGCTGATCGGCGGCGTTCTGACGGCCGAGGTGACGGCGCCGCCGCCCGAGGACGCGCTCGCGCTGGATCGGCGCCACCTGCGCCCGGGCGATACCGTGTGGGTGATGGACGTCGACGACCGGCTGGCGGTCCGCCCGGTGCGGGTCGCCTGGCGCGGGCCCGAGCGGGTGCTGGTGACCGCGGGTCTCGCCCCCGGCGAGCGGGTGGTGACCACCCCGCTGGCGGTGTTCGCCGCCGGCATGCCGCTGGCGCTGGCGCCCGATCCGGCCGGCGACCCGGCCGCCGACGGCGCCGCGCTGGCAATCGCCGAGGGCGCCGAGCCCGCGGAGCCCCCAATCGCCGGGCCCGCACCCGCCGAGCCCGCAACCGCCGGGCCTCCAGCAGCCGAACGCACGGTCGACGGCGACGCGGACACGGCCGGCGGGGAATGAGCACCTCGGTCGAGCGTTTCGACCGTGGCGGCCCCATCGGCTGGACGGCGCGGCACCCGGTGCTGCCCAACCTCTTGATGCTGCTGCTGATGATCGGCGGCATCGTGGGCGGGCTGTCGCTGCCGCGCTCGCAGTACCCCGATTTCCAGCTCCCCTATGCCGAGCTTGTGATCGAGCTGCCCGGCGCCACCGCCGATCAAGTGAACGATGCCGTGGTGCAGCGGGTCGAGAGCGCGCTCGAAGGGATCGACACGCTTCAGCGGATTTACAGCCGGGCCGAGCCCGGGCGCGCGACCTTTGCCGGCTTTGCCAGCAGCGGCCCGCCGCCCCCGACGGTGGTGACCGAGATCCAGCAGGCGGTCGCCTCGGTTTCGGACATGCCGGCGGACGCGCGGGTCGACAAGATCGCCATCACCCGACAGCCGTATATCGTGACCGCGATCGCGATCTACGGCGAGGTCGCGCCCCAGGCGCTGCTGGCGGCGGCCGATACGCTGCGCGCGCGCCTGCTGGCCGAGCCCGCGATCGACCGGGTCGAGCTGCAGGACGGCGGGCGCGGCGATCTGGCGATCGAGGTGCCGCGCCACCGGCTGGTGGCGCACGGGTTGACGCTGGAGGCGGTGGCCGAGGCGGTGCGCGAGGCGGTGCGCCCGCGCGCCGGCGGCGCCCTGTCGGCGCGCGAGGGGATGCTGGCGCTGGACATCGCCAGCCACGGTGCGGGGCTGGACGCGCTGGCCGAGATCCGGGTGCCCGCGGGCCCGGGCCCCGGCGGGTTCCACGGCGCGCCGCCCGACGCCGGCGCGCTGCCCGACGCCGGCGCGACGGTCGAGGGCGGCGAGGCAGCCGGTCCGACCGTGCGTCTGGGCGATATCGCCACCATGCGTCGCGACTGGCAGGTCGGCGACGGGCGCGTGCTGTTCGACGGCCAACCCGCGGTTAAGCTTGCCGTCTATCGCGTCGGGGACCGGGCGCCCGACGCCATCGCCGAAGCCTCGCGCGCGCACGTCGCCGCCATGGCCGACGAACTGCCCGAGGCGATGTCGATCACCGTGGCCTGGGACGGCAGTGTGCCGCTGGTCGACCGGCTCGAGCTGTTGGCGATCAACGGGGCGGTGGGGCTTGGCCTGGTGCTGCTGCTGTTGAGCCTGTTTCTGGACCTGCGCCTGGCCTTTTGGGTCGCGGTCGGCATCCCGACGGCGTTCATGGGAGCGCTGGCGCTGCTGGCGCTGACCGACCTGACGCTGAACCCGATGACGCTGTTTGCCTTTATCCTGGCGCTCGGGCTGTTGGTCGACGACGCCATCGTGGCCGGCGAGAACATCTACGAGTACCGCGACCGCGGGTTCGCGCCGGCCGACGCTGCGGTGATGGGCGCGCGCGACATCGCCGTGCCGCTGTCCTTTTCGGTGATCACCAACATCCTGGCCTTTATCCCGATCATGATGATCCCCGGCTGGTACGGCATGCTCTATGGCGCGATCCCGGTGGTGGTGACGCTGGCGTTTCTGGTGTCCTGGGGCGAGGCGCTGCTGGTGCTGCCGGGCCATCTGGCCGGTGTGCGCGCGCGCGAGCGGCGGCAGGGACCGCTCGCCAGGCTGCAGCGGGCGACGGCGGCGGGCATCGCCTGGGTGGTGCGCCGGCTCTATGGCCCGTGCCTGCGGGTCGCCGTGGCCTGGCGCTATGCCACCGTGGCGTTGCTGGCGGGGCTGCTGGCCCTGTCGGTGGCCTGGACCGAGAGCGGGCGCATGGGCTTCACGCTGATGCCGTCGCTGCCCAAGGACTATGCGGTGCTGAGCGTGACGCTGCCGAGCGCCGCGCCGCCCGACGAGGCCGAGGCGGTGCGCAGGCAGCTGACCCTGGCGGCCGAGCGGGTGGTGGCCGAGAACGGCGGGCGCTTGCTGGCCGACAGCATCGAGAGCCAGGTTGAGGACAACAAGGTCACGGTGATCGTGCACTTTACGCCCTCGGATGTGCGGCCGATCGAGGCCGCCGCGTTCGTCGCGCGGGCGCGCGCGTTGGTGGGACCGGTGCCGGCGGCCGAGCGCACCAGCTTTGCGGGCGGCGGGCAGGGGCCCGGCAGCGGGCCGCGCCTGGCCGTGATGCTGCGCCACGCCGACGAGGCGGCGCTGCGCGACGCGGCGGCGTCGCTGGCCGGCGCGCTGGCAGGGCTCGAGGCGGCCGAGGATGTGGACGACGGCTATGGCGGCGGCACGCGGGTACTGCGCTTCCGGCTGACCGAGGCGGGGCGCCAGCTCGGCTTTACCGAGGCCTCGGTCGCGGCCCAGGTGCGCGATGCCTTCCACGGCCGCGTGGCGCTGCGCGTGCCCGACGGCGACGGCGAGATCGCGCTGCGCGTCAGCTTGCCGGCGGCCGAGCGCGACGCCCGCCACGACGTCGAGAGCCTGCTGATCGGCGGGCCCGACGGGCTGCGCGCGCCGCTGTTCGCCGTGGCCGAGGCGGTCGAGACCCGGGCCACGCCGCGCATCGACCGCGAACGCGGGCGCCGCTCGGTCGAGGTGGCGGCCAACCTGGGCACGCCCGAGGCGCTGGCCCGCGCCACCGCCTGGCTGAAAGAGCGCGTTCTGCCGGCGCTTGAGGCCCAGTATCCGGGCCTCGACGTGGCCTTTCGCGGCGACGAGGAGGCCAAGCAACAGACGCTGGACAGTCTGACGGTGACCATCTCGCTGACCGTGGCGCTGATGTACGGCGTGCTGGCGATCCCGTTCCGCTCGTGGATCCAGCCCACGATCGTGCTGGCAACCATCCCGTTCGGCTTTGCCGGTGCCGTGCTGGGGCACCTGCTGATGGGCATGTCGCTGACCATGGTCTCGGTACTGGGGATGGTGGCGCTGGGCGGCGTGGTGGTGAACGCGGCGCTGGTGATGATCGACTATGCCAACAAGGCGCGCGCGGCGGGGCATGGGCCGGCGACGGCGATGCAGCTGGCCGGCGAGCGGCGGTTTCGACCGATCTTGCTGACGACGCTGACGACCTTCGGCGGTCTGGCGCCGATGATCTTCGAGGCCTCGCCCGAGGCAAAGCTGCTGCAACCCATCGCCGTGTCGTTGGGCTTTGGGATCCTGTTCGCCACCGTCGCCGTGCTGTTCCTGGTGCCGGCGCTGTACCTGATCGTCGAAGACCTGCGCTGGTTGGCGAACCCCAAGCCCCGGCCCTTGCCGAGCGCCGGGATCGATCCCGCATCCGGCCCAAACCCGGCGCCCGCACCCCAGCCGCGACCGACCTAGCGGAATCGCGGCTGGTCGCCGCGATGCTGGGTGCATGGAAACGGCGGCGGCGTCGCGGTGCGGCTCGGGCTTCGGCAGGGCCGCGAAAGGGGGAAGGGGAGGGTGGCTGAGAGAAGCCCCAAGGGCTTCTGCTCGAGCGTGTTGCGAAGGCCGGGCCGCGTCAAGGACGGGCCGCTCCGCGGTCGCGTTCCGCGATCCTTGACCCGACCCGGCCTCCGCGTCGTCGCTCCGCCCGCCGTACCCGGCCGCCGCTGCAACGGTGTCGTGGCGGTTGGGCGGCTGGCGGGGCGAGGGCAGGGCGAGGGCAGGGCGGGGTCAGAGGGGGGGGCGCTCGCGTTTGCGCTGCAGCTCGAACAGGCCGAGCGTGGTCCAGCCGTGCGCGACGGTCTCGATCGGGTCGCGTTTGAGGGCGGCGCGCAGGGCCTCCTCGACCCGGCGGCGCTCCTTCTTGGCCATCGGGGCGAAGTCGACCACCACCTGGCCGCCGAGGCCGCGCAGGCGGAGCTCGCGCACCAGCACGCGCGCGGCCTCGACGTTGGCCGTGGGGCCGGCGGCGGACGAGAGGTCCTGCCCGGTGTTCACGTCCGCCGCCACCAGCGCGGTCGTCGGCTCGATCACCAGGCGACCGCCCGAGGGCAGCGGTACGGACGGGCGCGCCAGCGCGTCGACCGCCTCCCAGAGGCCAAACTCGTCGAACGGGTCGCGCCGGCCCGCGTCTTCGATCCGCGCCGCCCAGGCGCGGTCGGGGATCAGGGCGGCGACCGTCTCCACCGCGTCGGGCCCCTCGGCGCGCACCCGAACGACGTCGGGCAGCGGCGCGGCCCAGTCGATCAGCGCAGCATAAGCGGCGGTCCAGCCGCCGACGGTGCCGGTTGCGCGCGCCGTGTCCAGGGCGGCGGCACGGTCGGCGGCGATGTCCCACCGCTCGGCCAGAGCGGCGATCTCGGCCGCCACGCAGGCCGGCGGCACGGCGTCGGCCGCGGTGCGGACGATGGCGCCGGTGTCGCCGGGGATCATGCCGCGGTCGCGCGCCTCGCTCATCGCCGCCTCGGCCGCCTCGGCCAGCGCGGCGCGGCGCTCGCCGTCCTTGAGCGCGCGCGAGACGTTGGTGCCGGGACGGCCGGGCGTTAGGATCGCGAAGGCACCTTTGACCAGCAGATTGGGCGTGACGGGCACCGCCTTGCCCGGCTCTGCCAGCGAGGCGACCTGCACCGTCAGCCGCGCGCCCTCGCGCACCGTCGAGGCGTCGCGCAGGAAGCCGTGGTGCGTGCCGTCGAGGTCGAGGAACGCGCCGCCGAGCTTGCCGGGCTTGCGGATCACCTGCGCGCGGTAGAGCCGGCCGTGGGTGGGTGCGTCGGGGTCGGCGGGGGCGGTGACCAGATCTTCGAGGCGACCGTCGACCATCAGCGCCGCGCGCGCCCGCCTGCCCGTCAGGTCCAGCGCGACGACCCGGCCTTTCACGCCGGCGCCCCGTCGTAGGCGACCGGATATCCGGCGCCGGCCAGCAGGTTGGCGGTCTCGGGAAGCGGCAGGCCGACGACGGCGGTGTAGCTGCCGATGATCTGGGGGACGAAGGCTGCGGCGATGCCCTGGATCGCGTAGCCGCCCGCCTTGCCGCGCCATTCGCCGGAGCGGAGGTATGCCGCGCGCTCGACGTCGGACAGCCGCTTGAAGCCGACCCGTGTTTCGACCAGGCGTTCGCGGCAGGGGGCGCTGCACACCGGCGATGCCGGCCCGGCCGGCATCGGGCCGAGCAGGCAGATCGCCGTCGCCACGCGGTGGCGGCGCCCGGCGATCAGGCGCAGGAAGGCCTCGGCCTCGGCCTCGTCGGCCGGTTTGCCTAGGATCCGCCGGCCGACCGCGACCACGGTGTCGGCGGCGAGGATCAGCCTGGGCGCCTCGGCCGAGCCCTCCGGTGCCGCACCGGGTGCTGCGACGGCGGCGGCCTTTTCGCGCGCCATCCGCGCGACGTAGCGGCGCGGCTGCTCGCCCCGCTGCGGTGTCTCGTCGATGTCGGCCGGGACGATGCGGTCGGGTACGATGCCGATCTGGGCCAGCAGGTCGCGCCGGCGCGCCGAGGCGGAGGCGAGGATCAGCACCGGCCGCGTCGCGCCAAGGTAGGGCGCGCCAGGATGAGAGGCACCGTGGTCGTGGGCACTGGGGTGAGAGGCGCCGCTGTCGGGCGCAATGGGGTGAGAGGCGCCGCTGTCGGGCGCAATGGGCTGAGAGGCGCCGCTGTCGGGCGCGGCAGGGGTCGACGTGCCGGGGTCAGGGACGCCGGGGCGGCAGGCGCCTCGGTTGGGCGCACCGGTGTCCGGCGAGGCCGTCATGCCCGGCGCGGCATCGCGGGCGCGGCGCGGCGGCTCACTTGAAGCGATAGGTGATTCGACCCTTGCTGAGGTCGTAGGGCGTCATCTCGACCTGCACCTTGTCGCCGGCGAGCACGCGGATGCGGTTTTTGCGCATCTTGCCGGCGGTGTGGGCGACGATCTCGTGGCCGTTCTCCAGCTTTACCCGGAACGTTGCGTTGGGCAGGAGTTCGACCACGACGCCGGGGAATTCGAGCGTCTCTTCCTTCGACATCACCATCCTGTGGGCTGATTCAGCGCGTGGCGTCAGATGGACCGGTCCGCGCAGCTTTTCAACCCGAGCGAAGGGGCCGCCCCGTCCGGCATGGCCCGCTCAGCCGAACACCTGCGCGATGCGGGCGCGGATCTGGTCGCGCGTCTGGCGGTAGGCGTCGAGCTTCTGGTCGCGCGTCTCGCCGATGCCGGAGGGGTCGAGCGTCGGCCAGTAGTCGACATCGACCGACGCGGTGCGCGTGCGCTCCAGCGCTTGGCGCTGGGCCGCGGGGGAGAGCGCGACGATCAGGTCATAGCTGCCGAGATCGTCGCCCCAGGCCTCGACCTGCTCGAAGCTGCGCGGGCGGTGGCGGCTGATGTCGAGCCCGATCTCGGCCGCAGCGGCGGCCATGAACGGGTCGACCTCGTCCATCTGGCGCACCCCAGCGGATTGGACGAAGACGCGCCGGCCGTGGAGCTGTTTCAGCAGCGCCTCGGCCACGGGCGAGCGGATCGCGTTGTGGGTGCAGCAGAACAGCACGGCGCCCGGCAGCGAGGGGGTGCCGGCGGCCACCCGCTCAACCCCGGAATTGCAGCGCGCAGACGACGGTGAACAGGCGGCGTGCGGTGTCGTGATCGACGGCGAAGCGGCTCTCCAGCCGCTCGGTCAGCAGCGTCGCACCCTCGTTGTGGATGCCGCGACGGCCCATGTCGATCGCCTCGATTTTGGAGGGCGGCAGGGTTTTGACCGCGTTGAAGTAGCTCTCGCAGATCGCGAAATAGTCCTTGATCGAGGCGCGGAGCGGCGACAGCGACAGCGTGTGCTCGGCGACCCGCTCGCCCGCGTCGGTGGCGATCTCCAATCGCAGCATGCGCTCGACCATGCCGATGGCCAGCACATAGGGCCCGGCGCTGACCGCCTCGCCGTCGCGGGCGACGATGCGAAAGCGGTTGTCCTCGGTCAGGTCGAACAGCGCGACGTCCAGCTCCTGCTGGATCTCGGGCGTGCGGGCGCGGGGGCGGTCCTCGACGATCTCGACGCGGGCAAGACGGTCGGTGTCGGCGAAGTCGGTCATCGTTCCCCTCCGCCGAGGCTCAGACGCGCGCGGACCGAGGCTGCGTGCGCCTCCAGCCCCTCGGCATCGGCCAGGGTCGCGGCGGCGGGGCCGATGGCGGCCAGCCCCTCGGCGCTCGCCATCGTCAGCGTGGTGCGCTTCATAAAGGCCAGCACGCTGAGGCCCGAGGCAAAGCGCGCGGCCCCGGCGGTGGGCAACACGTGGTTGGGCCCGCCGATATAGTCGCCCACGGCCTCGGGCGTGTGGCGGCCGAGGAAGATGGCCCCCGCGTTGCGCACGCGCGCGGCCACGGCGTCGGGGTCGGCGGTGGCGATCTCCAGGTGCTCGGGCGCCACGCGGTCGGCCAGCGCGGCGGCGTGGTCCAGGTCACGCGCCACCACCACCCCGCCGTGGCGGCGCCAGCTCTCGCCCGCGATCTCGGCCCGGGTCAGGCGCTGCAGGCGGCGCTCCACCGCGCGGGCGACCTGCTGGCCGAAGGCGCGGTCGTCGGTGATGCAGATCGCCTGGGCCGACACATCGTGTTCGGCCTGGGCCAGCAGGTCGATGGCCACCCAGTCGGGGTCGTTGTCGGCGTCCGCGATCACCAGAACCTCGGAGGGGCCGGCGACGCTGTCGATGCCCACGTGGCCGAACACCTGGCGCTTGGCGGCGGCGACATAGGCGTTGCCGGGGCCCACGATCACGTCGACCGGGTCGATCGGGGCCGCACCGTAGGCCATCGCCGCGATCGCCTGGGCGCCGCCGATGCGCCATACCGTGTCGACCCCGGCCAGCCTAGCTGCGGCCAGCACCAGCGGGTTCACCTGGCCGTCGGGCGTCGGCGTGCACATGACCAGCCGCTCGACCCCGGCCACCGTGGCCGGGATCGCGTTCATCAGCACCGAAGACGGGTAGGCCGCGGTACCGCCGGGCACGTACAGCCCCGCCGCGCGCACCGCCGACCAGCGCCAGCCGAGCCGGATGCCGGTGTCGTCGGTCCAGTCGGCATCCACCGGGCGCTGGCGCGCGTGGTAGGCCGCGATGCGCTCGGCCGCCAGCGCCAGCGCTGCGCGCTGATCGGCGGGCACCTCGGCCTCGGCCGCGGCGATGGCGTCGGCGTCCAGCGCCAGCGTGTCCGCCGTCGCGTCCCAACGGTCGAAGCGGCGGGTCAGCGCCACCAATTCGTCGGCCCCCCTGGCGCGGACGGCGGCGACGATCTCGGCCACCGCCCCGTCGACGCCGGCGTCGCTGTCGCGCTTGGCATCGGCCAGCGCGGCGAACTCGGCGTCGAAGTCGGCGTCGGCGTGGTGCAGGAAAGCGGGCATGGCGGTCTCGTCCGGCGCCGGGGCCCGGCGGGGCGACCGCTGGGCATGCGCGATGGCTGGCGGCTGGTTTGATAGGCCGGGCCGGGGCGGCGCGGCAAGCGGGCCGGTGGCGCGGTTTGCGGCAAGTGCCATGGCCGGGGCGCACCGGGGACGCTAGACGGGGCCGAAGGGCGCCCCGGTTGGGCGCGGCCGGGCGGCGGAAAGGGACAGGATGGGCGAGACGGAAGACATCATGCCGGACGAGATGCTCGCCGAACTCGAGCGTCTGGCGCTGGAGGCGGGCCGGGCGATCATGGCGATCTACGAGGCGGCCGACGGACCCATCGAGGCCGAGACCAAGGCCGACAACTCGCCCGTGACCGCGGCGGATCTGGCGGCCGACGACATCATCGGCGCCGGGCTCGCGTTGGCCTTTCCGGACATTCCCGTCGTCACCGAAGAGCGCGCCGAGAGCCAGACCGAGGAGGCCCCCGAGCGCTATTTTCTGGTCGACCCGCTGGACGGCACAAAGGAGTTCGTGAAGCGCCGCGGCGATTTCACCGTGAACATCGGGCTGATCCAGCACGGGCGCCCGGTGCTGGGTGTGGTGGTGGCACCGGCGCGGCGGCGGCTCTATGCCGGCCGGGTCGGCCACGGTGCGGTGGCCGAGGCGGTGGACGCGCTGCTGCACCCCGTCCCTGACACGCGCGCGCCCATCACGGTGCGCGAGCCGGATGCGGACGCGCTGTCGATCGTCGCGTCCAAGAGCCATATGAATGCCGAGACCCAGGCGGTGATCGGCGCCTTCAAGGTGGCCGAGACGCAGAACGCCGGCTCCTCGCTCAAATTCTGTCTGGTGGCCGAGGGTGTGGCCGATCTCTACCCCCGCGTCGGACCCACGATGGAGTGGGACACCGCCGCCGGTCACGCCGTGCTGCTGGCCGCGGGGGGCGAGGTGCGCGCGATCCCGCACCTGCGCCCGCTCGCCTATGGCAAGGAGGGTTGGCGCAACGGGTTCTTCCTCGCGTATGCGCCCGGCGTCCCGGTCGAGTGGGCCGACCAGGCGCTGGCCGCGCTGGCAGAGGGACCGGACGGGTGAGCGCCGCAGGCCAGGCCGGCGCGCCCCACCCAACTGGACCCGGCCCAACTGGACCCGGCCCAACTGGACCCGGCCCGGAACGACCTGGCCCAGGCGCGCAGCGTCTAGCCGCGGGGGGTCCGGGCGCCGAGGGGCCGGGCGCGGAGGGGCTGGGTGCGCAGGGTCCGCGCGCGGAGGGGCCGGTATGGATCGCGATCCCCGCGCGCTATGCCTCGAGCCGCTTTCCCGGCAAGCCGCTGGTGCCGCTCAAGGGCGCGGACGGGCAGGCCAAGCCGATGGTGCAGCGCGCCTGGGAGGTCGCCATGGCCGTGCCGGGGATCGACCGCGTGGTGGTGGCGACCGACGATGCCCGCATCGCCGAGGCGGCCGCAGCCTTTGGCGCCGACGTCGCGATGACGCCCGATACCTGTGCCAACGGCACCGAGCGCTGCGCCGCCGTGCTGAGCGACGCCGAGGCCGCGGCGCGGGCGGGCGGGTCCGCCGCCCCGGGTATCGTGGTCAACCTGCAGGGCGACGCGCCGCTGACCCCGCCCCGCTTCATCACCGCGCTGGTGCACGCCCTGCAGGCCGACCCCGCCGTCGCCGTGGCAACCCCGGTGCTGGCCACCGATGCCGTGGCGCTGGCCCGTTTCCGCGCCGACCGCGCTGCCGGGCGCGTGGGCGGCACGATGGCGGTGATGGATGCCGAGGGGCGCGCGCTGTACTTTTCCAAGGAAGTAATCCCCTTCGGTGCCGACGCCGAGACTGTCCCAGCCTGGCACCATGTCGGGGTTTACGCCTACCGGGCTGACGCGCTCCGGCGCTATGCGCTGTTGCCCGGCGGCACACTCGAGCGGGCCGAGGGCCTGGAACAGTTGCGCTTCCTTGAGCAACGGATCGCGCTACACTGTGTGCGGGTCGATTCCCGAGGAGCGTCGTTTTGGGAGGTTAACAATCCCGCAGACGTGCCCGTGGTCGAAGCGGCTTTGGTCGAAGGGGGGATCGCCTGAGCCCGACCGACCCTCCCGCGCCGGTAGGCGGTGCGGGACGAGACGGCGCCGCCGCCCGGCGCGCGCCGGTCCGAGGAGATGAGGGATACGATGTCGAAACCTGTGCGGACCGCTGTGTTTCCCGTCGCGGGATTGGGGACCCGCTTTTTGCCGGCCACCAAATCGATGCCGAAGGAAATGCTGCCGCTCGTCGACCGGCCGCTGATCCAGTACGCCATCGACGAGGCGCGCGAGGCGGGCATCACCGAGTTCATTTTCGTGACCGCGCGCGGCAAGTCCTCGCTGGAAGACTATTTCGACAGTCACTACGAGCTGGAGCAGGCGCTCACCGCCAAAAGCAAGCACGCGCTGCTGGAGCAGGTGAACCGCGCCACGATGCCCTCGGGCGCGATCGCGTACATTCGCCAGCAGGAGGCGCTGGGCCTGGGCCATGCCGTCTGGTGCGCGCGCAGGCTGATCGGCGACGAGCCGTTCGCCGTGATCCTGCCGGACGATGTGATCGCGGGCGACAAGGGCTGCATGACCCAGATGGTCGAGGCCTACGAGGCGCGCGGCAAGGGCGGCTGCATGGTCGCGGCCTTCGACGTGCCCGAGGATCAGACTTCGGCGTACGGCGTGCTGGCGCCGCGTGCCGACGACGGCCGCGTGCTGGAAGTCGGCGGCATGATCGAGAAGCCCAAGACCAATCCGCCGTCCAACACCGCCGTCATCGGCCGCTACATCCTGACGCCCGGGGTGATGGAGTTCCTGGACCGCAAAGAGACCGGCGCCGGCGGCGAGATCCAGCTGACCGACGCGATTGCGGCGCAGGTCGACGCGCCCGGCGGCGTGACCGGCTACCGCTTCCAGGGCCGGCGATACGATTGCGGCTCCAAGCAGGGCTTTCTGCAGGCGACGGTGGCGTTCGCGCTGATGCGCAGCGACCTGGGCGACGAATTCGCGTCGTATCTGCGCACGCTGATGGCCGAAGACCTGGCCGCCTGAGGCGACCGGACCAGAAGGCTGGGCCGGAAGGCCAGGTCGGCGCAGTCGGGCTGAACGGGCGGTCGGGGCGAATGGCAGCAAGCTCGGACAGCGGTTCTGGCAGCGACTCTGGGGGCTCCGGGGGCCCCGGCGGCGCTGGGGGGCCCGGCGGCTCTGGGGGCCCTGAGGGCACGCCCAGCGGCCGCCCACCGCCCGCCCCACCGCTGGACCAGACCGAACGCGCCGAGACCGGCAGCGGGCCCTCTTCATCGCAGACCCGACCGGGCCCGAGCGACGTCGCCTCGCTCGACGCGATTGCGGCCGAACGGCGCGGCCCGGCCGACGCGGCCTCTGCCGCTGCGGGCGGCGATGCGGCGGCGTCGGGTGCTGCCGGACCGGGCGCCACGATCATGGCCTTTCCGGCCGAGCGTCTGCGGGTGCCGTCGCGCGGCGCACCCAGCGCCGCGGCTCCGGCCGTCGCGCCACCGCGCGC
>JBCCMW010000055.1:0-15292 GCA_039026175.1 Pseudomonadota bacterium | reverse complement strand
CTTCCAGGGCGCGCAGGGTCTCGACGTCCAGGTCGTTGGTCGGCTCGTCGAGCAGCAGCACGTTGCCGCCGCTCTTCAAGAGCTTGGCCATGTGGACGCGGTTGCGCTCGCCGCCCGAGAGCAGGCCGACCTTTTTCTGCTGGTCGCCGCCCTTGAAGTTGAAGGCGCCGCAATAGGCGCGGCTGTTAACCTCGGCATCGCCCAGGTGGATGACGTCGGCGCCCTCGGAAATCTCCTCCCACACGGTCTTGTCGGCCGCCAGCGCGTCGCGCGACTGGTCGACATAGGCCAGCTTCACCGTGTCGCCGAACGCGATGCTGCCGCCGTCCGGCGTCTCCTGCCCCGTGATCATGCGGAACAGGGTCGACTTGCCGGCGCCGTTCGGTCCGATCACGCCCACGATCCCGCCCGGCGGCAGCGAAAAGGTGAGATCGTCGATCAGCAGGTGGTTGCCGTAGCCCTTGCGCAGGCCCTCGACCTCGATCACGCGCGAGCCGAGGCGCGGGCCGTGCGGGATCACGATCTGGGCGGTGGCGATCCGCTCGCGCTCGGACGTGGCGGCCAGTTCCTCGTAGGCGTTGATGCGCGCCTTCTGCTTGGCCTGGCGGGCCTTGGCGCCCTGGCGGATCCACTCCAGCTCGCGCGTCAGGGTGCGCTGGCGGGCCTTGTCCTCGCGCGCCTCCTGCGCCAGGCGCTTGGCCTTCTGTTCCAGCCAGCTCGAATAGTTGCCCTCGTACGGGATGCCCCGGCCGCGGTCGAGCTCGAGGATCCAGCCGGTGATGTCGTCCAGGAAGTAGCGGTCGTGGGTGACGATCAGGATGGTGCCTTTGTACTCGATCAGGTGCTTCTGCAGCCAGGCGATGGTCTCGGCGTCCAGGTGGTTGGTGGGCTCGTCCAGCAGCAGCATGTCCGGCGCTTCGAGCAGCAGCTTGCAGAGCGCGACGCGCCGACGCTCGCCGCCCGAGAGCGTGGCGACGGGGGTGTCGTCCGCCGGGCAGCGCAGCGCCTCCATCGCGACGTCCACCTGGCTGTCCAGGTCCCACAGGTTCTCGGCGTCGATCTGGTCCTGGAGGGTTGTCATCTCCTCCATCAGTTCGTCCGAGTAATCCTCGGCCACCTGCATGGCGACCTCGTTGAAGCGGGCGAGCTTGGCCTGCTTCTCGGCGACGCCCAGCATGACGTTGCCGCGCACGTCCAGATCCTCGTCCAGCGCGGGCTCCTGGGGCAGGTAGCCGACCTTGGCGCCCTTGGCGGCCCAGGCCTCGCCGGTGAAGTCCTTGTCCTGGCCCGACATGATGCGCAGCAGCGTCGACTTGCCCGCGCCGTTGACGCCGACGACGCCGATCTTGACGCCCGGCAGGAACGACAGGCGGATGTTCTCGAAGCACTTCTTGCCGCCGGGATAGGTCTTGGAGACGCCGTCCATGTGGTAGACGTACTGGTACGAGGCCATGCCCGAGCGCCCTTTGCCGATGTGGAGGTCGCGGCGTTCTAGCGGCTGACGGGTAGCGGTGCAATCGCGGGCCGGGTCGCCGGGCGCCCGGCGCCGGCGCTCAGCGCGGCGGGATGGGTCGGGCGATGCGCGGGCCGATGGCCTCGACCACGGCGCGGGCGTCGAAGGCGCTGACATCGTCCTCGGGCAGGGGACCGCGGAACAGCGTTATCTCGGCAAACGCCACCGTGCCCACGCGCCGGGGCGGCGGGCGGTAATAGCCGAAGGGGCGCGGGAAGAAGGGGTAGCCAAAGCCGAACACCACGCCGGTGCGCACCTTGACGCGGCCGTTGATGCCCAGCGGGGTCGTGTGGCCCGCCGGGGCGGTGGCCAGCGCCTTGCCGGCCGCGACCGGGGCGGCGGTGGCGGTGGCGGCGTCGGGCGCCAGCGCGGCGAGCGCAGTCGCGCCGTCGTCGGTGCCTGCGTCGGCCAGCAGCGTATCCTCGCCGCGCCGGTCGATGCGGAACCAGTCGGCCCCCTGGGCCAGCGTCACTTCGGCCGCGCGGAACAGCAGATAGTCGCCGACCACAGCGCGCGGCGTTGCGCGGTTGCCGGTGAACGAGACCCGGTAGCGGTCGCCGCCGATGGGCGCGTCGGCGTAGCCCGGCGCCGCACCGCCCGCCGCGGTGGCCGCGACATAGGGCGTGGGCTCGATCGCACAGGCCGCCAGCGCCAGCGTCGCGGTCAGGGCGACGAACGCCCGACCCGCCCGGGTGCCGGTGCGGCGCGCGGGCATCGCCTGGGCGCGCTGCGGTTGCGTCGGTGTGGGCGTCATCGCGCTCTCCGATGTGCCGTGCCTCGCGGCGCGGGGCCGAGGATCGAGGGCCGAGGGTCCAGGGTTCGCCGGCCGCCCGCGCGCCGCCATCGTGCCACCAAAGCGCGGCGCTGTCAGGCCGACCGCCGGCGGACCCTGCGTGCTACGCGCGCCGCGCCGCGATCCGGCGGCCACCATGGCGGTTTTGCGGGCGGCGCTTGACACCGACCCGGCCTATCGGATGACTAAAGCCCATGCAGGGGAGCCCCGCCATAGGGGCTGAGAGGCCGATGGTGTCCGCAGGGCACGGTGCGGCGACCCTTGGAACCTGAACCGGGTGATGCCGGCGGAGGGAGCAGGGGCAGGCCGCATCGGTCTGCCGACGGACGTGCCGGCATCGCGCCGGCCCTCACCGTTCCCAGCGCGCCGTCCATCGCCCCCAACGCGGCTGAAGGAGCGCGATCATGACCCCCATCACCGACCCGACGGCGGCGTCCGGCCGCCGGCGCCGCCCGCTCGCCGCACGCCCGGTGGCGCGGATGCTGGCCGCCTCGACGCTGATTCTGGCGGCTGCGGTGCCGGGCGGCGCGGCGGCGCAGGACCGGCTGACGCTGCTACTGGACTGGTACATCAACCCCGACCACGGGCCGATCATGCTGGCCGAGGCGCTGGGCTACTTCGACGAGGCCAACCTGGACGTCGAGATCGTGGCGCCCTCGGACCCCTCGGCCCCGCCGCGGCTGGTCGCGGCCGGGCAGGCGGACATCGCGGTGTCCTACCAGGTGCAGCTCCACCTGCAGGTCGACGAGGGCCTGCCGCTGGCCTGGGTCGGCACGCTGGTCGCCACGCCGCTCAACTGCCTCTTGACCCTGGCCGACAGCGGGATCGAGAGCCCGGCCGACCTGGCCGGCAAGACGGTCGGCTTCTCGGTCGCCGGCGTCGAGGAGGCGCTCTTGGGCGCGATCCTCGAGGAGCACGGCGTCGCGCTGGACGACGTCACCCTGGTCAACGTCAACTTCGCGCTGTCGCCCTCGCTGATGACGGGCCAGGTGGATGCGGTGATCGGCGCCTACCGCAACTTCGAGCTCAACCAGCTGGAGATCGAGGGCGAGGAGGGCCGCTGTTTCTATATCGAGGAAGAGGGCCTGCCCGCCCACGACGAGCTGATCTACGTGGTCAATCCCGACAACGCCGACGCGGACGCCGTGGCGCGGTTCCTGGAGGCGACCGAGCGCGCGGTGCAGTACATCGTCAACCACCCCGAGGACGCGTGGGAGATCTTCAAGGGCACGGGCCCCGACCTTGACGACGCGCTGAACGCCAAGGCGTGGGGCGACACGATCCCGCGCTTCGCCCTGCGCCCCGCCGCGTTCGACGCCGGGCGCTATGCGCGGTTCGAGCGCTTCATGCTGGAGCGCGGGCTGATCGCGACCGAGAAGCCGGTCTCGGCCCTCGCCATCACGGTGCACGGGCGCTGATGCCCCCACCGCCGCCCCATCGGCCGGGCGCTGCGCCGGATCCGGCCCCGGCCCCGGGCCCGGATCCGGCCCCGGCCCTGGCCCCGACCGGCCTCGGCGTGCGGATCGAGGGGCGGCTGGACTTCGCCGGCGGCTGGTCCACGCCGCCGTTCGCGCTGCGCCTGGCGCCGGGCGTGTGGACCGCGCTGCTGGGACCCTCGGGCATCGGCAAGTCGACGATCCTGCGGCTGTTGGCGGGGTTGGCGGCCGGCGGCACGCTGATCGGCCGGATCGCGGCCGATGACGGGGCGCCGCTGGCCGGGCGCGTCGCGCTGATGGGCCAGGCGGACCTGCTGGCCCCGTGGCTGAGCGTGCTGGACAACGTATGCCTGGGCGCGCGGCTTCGGGGCGCGCGGCCGGACCGGGCGGCGGCCACGCGGCTGATCGCCGATGTCGGCCTGGCGGGCTACGAGGATGCCAAGCCGCGCACCCTGTCGGGCGGGCAACGCCAGCGCGTGGCGCTGGCCCGCACGCTGATGGAGGACCGCGCCCTGGTGCTGCTGGACGAGCCGTTCTCGGCGCTCGACGCCCGCACCCGGGCCGAGATGCAGGAGCTGGCCCACGCCACCCTGGCCGGGCGCACCGTGCTGATCGTCACGCACGAGCCGGGCGAGGCCGCGCGCCTCGGCCAAGCGCTCTATGTTTTTGCCGAGGGGGGGATCGACGCCGTGGCACCCCCGCCCGGCCCGCCGATCCGCGACCCGGCCGACCCTGCCGTGCTGGCCGCCCAGGCCGCGCTGCTGGCCCGCCTGCGCGGGGCGGCGGCGTGAGCGATCCGGTGCCAGGCCCCGCAACCGGTGCCCGCGCGCGCACCGGAGGCGGTGCCGTGGCGCTGGCCGGCCGCGTGGGGCGGGTGCTGGTCGTCGCGGCGGTGCTGGTCGCGTTCTGGCAGGGGATCGTCTGGGCCTACGACATGCCGGTGTTCCTGCTACCGGGACCCGGGCGGGTGGCCGAGGTGCTGCTGGCCCAGGCGCCATCGCTGGCGGGCGATGCGCTGATCACCTTCGGCGAGGTGCTGGCGGGCTTTACCCTGGGCACTGGGCTGGGCGCCACCCTGGCGCTGGCGATGGTCGCGCGGCCGGCGCTGGCCCGGGCGCTGATGCCGGTGCTGCTGTTCAGCCAGGCGATCCCGTTCTTTGCGCTGGCGCCCATCCTGGTGCTGTGGTTCGGGCTCGGCATCGGGTCCAAGATCGCGATGGCGGTGATCTTCATCTTCTTCCCCGTCACCTCGGCGTTCTACGACGGGCTCCGGCGCACGGACCCTGCGCTGTTGGACCTGGCCGCGGTCATGGGGGCGCGGCCGGGGCGGGTGCTGTGGCACCTGCGGGTGCCCGCGGCGATGCCGGCCTGCGCCTCGGGCCTGCGGCTGGCGGCAGTGTACGCGCCCATCGGCGCGGTGATCGGCGAGTGGGTGGGCGGCGCGCAGGGCGGGCTCGGCTATCAGATGCTGCTGGCCAACGGCCGCTCGAAGATCGACCTGATGTTCGCGGCCCTGATCGTGCTGGCCCTCGGCGTGGTTGCGGTCTACGCCGCCGTCGATCGGCTGGCCCGGGCGATGGAGGCCTGGGCCGAGGGGCGCTGAGCCCGCGGCCGCCGCGCGACCGCCAACGCGCCGAGAGCGGCGAACAACAGCACCCCGGCGGTGGGCGCGGGCATCGCGACCGGTGCCATCACGCGCGAGCCGCAGGCGCCGATCAGCGTCGCAGCGCCGGCCCCGCCGCCGTGGGTGCCGCGCAGCACGGTCAGCATCACGACCTGGTCCAGTCGCAGCCGGTCGCCCGGCGTCGCACCGATAAAGTCGAGGATCAGCCGCGCCGCGCGCGGCCCGTCGACCAGCGCCGCGGGCACGGGATCGGCAAACAGTTCGGCGCCCTGCAGGTCGTAGCCGCCGAACGCGCCGGGCCCGCCGCCAAGGGCCAGCGCCGGGTCGCCCAGCGACAGGCGCAGGGCCCCGCCATTCTCGTGAAACCAGCCCTCGTAGGCGCGCACCCGGCGGGTATCGCGGAACGCGATCTCGGCGCCCTGCACGTTACCGACGAAGGGCAGCGGATCGGCCGGGCGCACCAGCGTGACCTCAACCCGTTCGGCTGCGCCACCGCCCAGGGCCCGCGCATCGATCTCGGCGGCCAGCCCGATGGTCGCCGCCGCGGCCCCGGCGGGCGCCAGCGCCAGAACGGCCAGCATCGACAGGGCAACCGCCAAGGGGCGGACGGCACGGGACATTCGGGTGGACATCGGCGAACTCCGCTCGGGGCGACAGGTGCCGGGCTGGACCGGCACACGCCTTCTGGCGGCATCGCAATGTTTACGACTTGTTCACATCATGCCCCGTCCGTAACGGTTTGGCAACGGTTGCGCAGCCTTCGTCCATCAATTTGGAAGTCGATTTCGCTGTATGGTGGGTTTCGAAGCGCTGCGCGAGAGGGCAAGCTTGCCAGCAGCGACACGACCAGCCGCGTACGCCAGCGCAAAGGGAACGACGCCATGCTTACCCCCACCGTCGAGCACTGGGAGCGGACCGTCGAGGCGGTGCGCGCGATCGCGGCCGAGCGGCTGGCGCCGGCCGACCGCCAGCCTTTTCTCGAAATCGTCGAGCGGCTGTTCCTGCACGGTGCGGCCGAGGAGCTGGGCCAGCAGGACCCCGAGGAGGTCTACGGCGCCACCCTCGCGCTGTGGAAGTTTGCTGCCGAGCGCCGACCCGGCGAGGCCAAGGTGCGCGTCTACAATCCGGGCATGGCCGAGCATGGCTGGGCATCGCGCCATACCCTGGTCGAGGTGGTCAACGACGACATGCCGTTCCTGGTCGACAGCATGACCGTGCTGATGACCGAGCGCGGCCACGGCATCCACGCGCTGGTGCACCCGATGATGGAGATCGCGCGCGACGCCGAGGGCCGCCGCCTGGCCCCCGGCGGCGAGGGCGCCGGCACGGATGCGGTCGAGAGCGTGATGCAACTGCAGATCGACCAGATCGTCGATCCGGCCGAGCTGCGGGGGCTCGAGGACGCGGTCCGTGCGGTGCTGGACGATGTCCGTGTCGCGGTGCGCGACTGGAAGGCGATGCTGGGCGAGCTGAGCGAGGCGACGGCCGTGCTGCGCGCCAAAGCCCCCGCCGATCTGGCCGAACGGATGGAGGAGGCGACCGCCTTCCTGGCCTGGGCCGGCAACAACCACTTCACCTTCCTCGGCTGCCGCCGCTTTGCGACCGCGGCCGATGGGACAGTGACGCCGATCCCCGATACGGGGCTGGGGCTGATGGCCGACGCCGACTATACGGTGATGCGCGATGCGGAGGGCGAGTACGCCCACTGGACGCCCGAGATGGCGGCCATGCGCTCGGATCGCGAGCCGGTGCTGATCCTCAAGGCCAACCGCCGTTCGACCGTGCACCGCGGCACCCATTTCGACGTGATCGCCGTCGCCGACTATGGCGCCGAAGGACAGGTGGTGGGCGAGCGGCTGTTCGTCGGGCTGTTCACCTCGGCCGCCTACAACCGCTCGCCCCACACCATCCCGCTGCTGCGCGAAAAGACCGCCCGGGTGATCGCGCGCGCGGGCTACAAGCCTTCCAGCCACGACGGCAAGGCGCTGGACAACGTGCTTGAGAAGATGCCGCGCGACGAGCTGTTCCAGTCGACCGAGGACCAGCTTTTCAACAGCGCGCGCAGCATCCTGCACCTGCTGACCCGGCCGCGCACCCGGCTGGTGATGCGGCCCGACCGGTTCGGCCGGTTCGTCAGCTGCCTGGTGTTCGTCCCGCGCGAGCGCTATCGCACCGAGCTGCGCGTGCGGCTGGGCGAAATCCTGTCGGCCGCGGTCGGCGGGCGCGTCGCGTCCTGGGAGCCGTCGTTCGAGATGGAGAGCCTGGCCCGCGTGCACTTCGTCATCGCGCTGGCGCCGGGGCCGGCCGCCGAATACGACCCCGCCGCCGTCGAGCGCGCGGTGATCGAGGAGGTGCGCAGCTGGGCCGACCGGTTGTGCGCCGCCCTGGTCGAGCGCCACGGCGAGCATGAGGGCCACCGCCTGCACCGGACCTTCGGGCTGGGCTTCAAGTCCAGCTACCGCGAGAGCGTGCCGATCGGCGTGGCGCTGGACGATGTGGCCAAGCTGGACCGGCTGAGCGCCGAGGCGCCGCTGGGCTTGCACTTCTATCGCCGGCTCGAAGATGCCGACGATGTCGTGCGCTTCAAGATGTTCCACCGCGACCGCACCGTGCCGCTGTCCGACACGCTGCCGGTGCTCGAGCACATGGGCTTTCGCGTGCTGTCCGAGCAGCCGCACAAGCTGCGCTCGGTCGGGGCGAGGATGTGGATCCACGATTTCGAGATGACCACGGTGGACGGCAGTGCCGTCGATCTGACGGTGCTGCGGGCCAAGCTGGAGGGCGCCTTCGCGGCCGTCTGGGCCGGCGAGGTGGACGACGATCCGATGAACCGCCTGGTGCAGGTCGCGCACCTGGACCACGGCGCGGTGGACGTGCTGCGCGCCTACAGCCGGTTCCTGCGCCAGGCGCGGATCCCGTTCTCGGTCGCCTACATGGAGGACGCGCTCACCGAAAACCCGGATCTGGCGCGGCTGTTGATCGATCTCTTCAACGCCCGCTTCGACCCCCGGACCGGCGCCGATGCGCCCGCGCGCGACGCCGAGGCCGACGGCATCGTCGCCCGGATCGAGGCGGCGCTGGAGCAGGTGCCGAGCCTGGACGTCGACCGCATCCTGCGCCGGTTCCTGAACGCCATCCAGGCGACGCTGCGGACCAACGCCTTCCAGCCCGACGCCGCCGGCCGGCCCAAGGGCTATGTGTCGTTCAAGTTCGACAGCGGGCTCTTGGACGACCTGCCGCTGCCCCGCCCGTGGCGCGAGATCTTCGTCTACAGCCCGTGGGTCGAGGGCGTGCACCTGCGCGGCGGCCCGGTCGCCCGCGGCGGCCTGCGCTGGTCCGACCGCAAGGAGGACTACCGCACCGAGGTGCTGGGCCTGGTCAAGGCGCAGCAGGTCAAGAACGCGGTCATCGTCCCCGTCGGCTCGAAGGGCGGCTTCCTGCCCAAGAAGCTGCCCGCCGGCGGCACGCGCGAGGCGGTGCAGGCCGAGGCGATCCGCTGCTACCGCACCTTCCTGTCGGGCCTGTTGGACGTGACCGACAACCTGGTCGACGGCGCCGTGGTCCCGCCCGATGCCGTGGTCCGGCGCGACGGCGACGACCCCTATCTGGTGGTGGCGGCCGACAAGGGCACGGCGACCTTCTCGGACATCGCCAACGCGCTGGCGCGGGACTATGGGTTCTGGCTGGACGACGCCTTCGCCTCGGGCGGGTCCAACGGCTACGATCACAAGGGCATGGGCATCACCGCCCGCGGCGCCTGGGAGGCCGTCAAACGCCACTTCCGCGAGCTGGGCCACGACACCCAGACCCAGCCCTTCACCGTGATCGGCTGCGGCGACATGTCGGGCGACGTGTTCGGCAACGGTATGTTGCTGAGCGACCGGATCCGGCTGCTGGCGGCCTTCGACCACCGCGACGTGTTCATCGACCCCGATCCCGACCCCGCGGCCAGCTTTGCCGAGCGGCAGCGGATGTTCGCGCTGCCCCGCTCGTCGTGGCGCGACTACGACCCTGCGTTGATCTCGCCCGGGGGTGGGGTGTTCCCGCGCTCGGCCAAGTCGGTGACGCTGACGCCCGAGATCAAGGCGCTGACGGGGCTGTCCGCCGACAAGGTGGCGCCGGCCGAGCTTATCCGCGCGCTGATCGCAGCGCCCTGCGACCTGTTCTGGTTTGGCGGCATCGGCACCTATGTAAAGGCCGCCGACGAGACTCAGGCCGATGTGGGCGATCGCGCCAACGACGCCGTGCGCATCGATGCCGCCGACATGGGCGCGCGCGTGGTGGGCGAGGGCGCGAACCTGGGCGTCACCCAGCGCGGGCGCATCGCGCTGGCCCGGCGCGGCGTCAAGATCAACACCGACGCCGTCGACAACTCGGCCGGCGTCGACTGTTCCGACCACGAGGTGAACATCAAGATCGCCCTCGGTGCCGTCGTCGCGGCCGGCGACATGACCGACAAACAGCGCAACGCGCTCTTGGCCGAGATGACCGACAGCGTCGCCGAGCTGGTGCTCGAGACCAACTACACCCAGACGCTGGCGATCTCGATGGCCGAGACGCGGGCCGTGCCCCGCTTCGAGGACCATGTCCGAATGATGCGCGGGCTCGAGTCCGCAGGCCTGTTGGACCGCGCGGTCGAGCTGTTGCCCGACGACGAGGCCCTGGCCGAGCGGCGTGCCGCGGGCGAGGGACTGAGCCGGCCCGAGATCGCGGTTCTGCTGGCCTATGCCAAGCTGACGCTGTTCGACGAGATCGTCGCCTCGGGTGTTCCGGACGATCCGCACTTCGAACTGCTGCTGATGCGCTATTTCCCGCCCGCGCTGGCCGACGGCTTCCCAGCCGCGCTGGGCGGCCACCGGCTGCGGCGCGAGATCGTCGCCACGGTGCTCGCCAACCGGCTGGTCAACGAGGGTGGGCTGTCGCTGGTCAATCGCCTGCGCGAGGAGACCGGCTCGGCCACCGGCGAGATCGTCGAGGCCTTTGCCGTGGCGCGCGAGATCTACGACATCGCAGCGCTGAAGGAGGGTATCGACGCGCTGGACAACCAGGTGCCCGCGGCGCTGCAGATCGAGCTGCACCTTATCCTGGCCGAGGTGCTGGGCGCGCAGATGGGCGCGCTCTTGCAGCGCCCGGCCGAGATGGACGCAGGCGGGCTGATCGCGCGCTACGGTCCGGGCGTGTCGACCATTATGGCCGGCGTGGCCGACATGCTGAGCGCCTATTCCAAGCAGCGCCACGAGGCGCAGGTGGCGCGCTTCGTCGCCGCCGGCGTGCCCGAGGAGCTGGCCAAGCGGATCGAGGCGCTGGAGTTCGTGGGCGGCCTGCTGGACGTGATCGACGTCGCGGCGCAGCAAGGACTGGACGTCGCCGCGGTGGCCGAGACCTATTTCGCCGCCGGCTCGCGCTTCGGTCTCGACTGGATGCGCTCGATGGCGCGGGGGCTGGCCGGTGCCGACCACTGGGAGCAGATCGCGATCAGCCGGCTGATGGGCGATCTGCGCGCGCAGCAGAGCCAGATCGCGGCGGCCGCGCTGGCGCTGGGCGGCGGGCTGACGGGCCGCGCCTGCATCGAGGCCTGGTCCGACGCCAAGGCCGAGGAGGCGCGCCGGGCGGACAAGCTGGTGGGCGAGATGCGCGAAGGTGCGTCGCTGACGGTCGCCAAGCTGGCCGTCGCCGCCTCGCAGTTTCGCACCATCGTGATGGGCTAAACGCTCGGCCGCGCGCGGGACAGGATCCAGTGAGGGTTCTAGTGCCGGTTTCAGGGCCGGTTTCGGGGCCGGTTTCGGGGCCAGTTTCGGGGCCAGTTTCGGGGCCGGCCGTGGGTCCTCGGGGCGAAAGCGTGCGACCGGGGGCGGTCAGTCAAAGTCGATGTGGGCCGCGACGGCGACCAGCAGCTCTTCGTACAGCACCGCGGTGTCGGTCAGGTATGCGTCGGTCACGCCGCCATCGAGCTTGACATCGTACTCCAGCCAGACGTCGCCGTCGCGCAGGTGCGCCGAGCCGTAGAGCAGCGTCATGTTCCAGTCGTTCACCGTGGCGGCCGATACGCCGCCGTCGCTCTCGAAACGGGCGGCGTCCTGGATGGCGCGGCAGTCGCTGCCCATCGCGCAGTGATAGAAGTAGATCGAGCACCGCCAGCCCGACGCAGCGCTGTGCACGATCGGATGGCCGGCGTCGTCGCGATCGAGCTCGGTGGTGCAGCCCGCCTCGCCCAGCAGGGCAGCCATCGCCTCGCCGTCGATGAACGCGCGCACGCGCGCCTGCGCCGGCTCGTCGCCCGGGGCGGGGAGCGGTGCGACCGCGGCGAGCGCTGCGGCCCCAACAGCGCGGCCGTGCGCCGCCGGGCGGGGGCGCATGGGGGCGCGTGGCGTGACGGTCGTTGCCGGGTCCAGGATCGTTGGCATCGCGTTCCCCATGGCTCGGCTGCCGGAGGGGTGCGCCGTCGTCCGGGGTCCGGCGGCGGTCGCGACGGGCGCTTGGCGCGGCGCGACCGAGAGCAGAGCCGAACCGGCGAGCCTGCGGCCCGCCGGCGGCATCGGGTCAGTTAAAGCCGATGTGGCTGGTGAACTGGCCCAGCACGTCTTCCCACAGCCCGAGCGTGTCCTCCATGTTCGCGCGGGTGATCCCGCCGTCCATGTTGATGTCGTACTCGAGCCAGACGTCGCCGTTGTCCGACACATAGGCCGTGCCGAAGCGCTTGGTCATGTTCCAGTTGTTCATCATCGCCTGGTCGCGATTGCCGTCGTTCTCGAAGCCCGCGGCATACTGGATCGACGTGCAGTCCTTGTTGTCGGAGCAGCCGTAGAAATAAATCGAGAAATTCACGCCGCCGGTCGAGCTGTGAACCAGCGGGTCGCCGCGGTCGTCGCTGGTCAGTTCGGCCCGGTAGCCGAGGTCGCTCAGCATGCCGGCGAGGATATCGCCATTGGTGCGGCTGAAGGTCTGGGCACCCGCGGGCGCGGCGACGGCCACGGCAAGGGCGGCGGCCATGACGGCAGTTGTGATACGCATCGGTCGTCTTCCTTTGATTTGGTTCTAAGCATTCGTGCCACGTTCCACTGTACCGTGAAAACGTGTTCCTGGCTGCCAATCCGTCGCGCCCCCGCGGCACAACTGTGGCGAGCGTACCCTTACGGGCAATTTTGGACCGGGTTGTGGCGCCCCTGGCACAGCGCGGGACAGGTCCGGCGGTTGCCGCGGCGCGGCCCCAGTCGACGCCGCGGCCCCAGTCGACGGCGCAGCCCAGTCGACGCTACCGGCCAGGTCGACGGCGGGACCCAGCCGACGCCACGGCCCAGTTGACGGCGGGGCCCAGTCGAGGGCGGGGCACAGTCGGCGCCACGGGCCAGGTCGACGGCGCTGCCCAGTCGGCGGCGCGGCCCCGGTCGGCGGCGTGGCCGGGTCAGAGCGCGCCGCTGCCGATCACCCACAGCCAGAACGTGATCGAGAACACGCTGGCCGCGGTCGCCAGCAGCACGGTCGAGGCGGCGATACCCACGGCGCGGTTGTACATGGCCGCGAAGATATAACCGTTGACCCCCGTCGGCATGGCCGCAATCACCACCGCCGCGCGGGCGAACTCGGGCTCCAACGCGAACACCTGGGTGGCCAGCACCCAGGCCACGGCCGGGTGCAGCATAGTGCTGAACGCGCTGGCCACCGCCGCCTCGCCGACCTCGGCGCGCAGGCGATAGCGCGTCAGCACGCCGCCCAGCGCGAACAGCGCCACGGGCAGCCCGGCAGCCGCGATCAGATCGACCGCCGCCAGCACCGGCTCGGGCAGCACCAGACCCGTTAGGTTGGCCGCAAAGCCCGCCAGGATGCCCAGCGTGAGCGCGTTGTGGAGCATCTCGTCGCCCACGCGGCGCACGGTGGCGCGGAACCCCACGCCGTCGCGGCGCGAGAACTCCATGGTGGTGATACCGACCAGATAGCAGAACGGTGCGTGGAACGCGATGATGGCGAAGACCGGCTCCAGTGCGTCGGCACCATAGGCGCGGTTCATGATCGGCAGCCCGATCAGCACCGAGTTCGAGAACAGCGCGCAGAAGCCGATGGCCACTGCCTCGCCCGGACGGCGGCCGAACAGGTGGCGCGCCGTCAGCGTGCCCGCCGCGAACGACACCAGCGCGCCGGTGTAGAACGACGCCAGCAGCGCCGGCTCCAGCACGCGGCCGAGGTCGAGCTGATAGATCGCGCGAAACAACAGCACCGGCACGGCGATGCCGGTGGCGAACTTGACCAGCGGATCGACGCCCGCGTCCGGATAGGCGCGAAAGCGCACGGCCGCATAGCCCGCGGCCACGACCAGGAACACCGGCAGGACGATCAGGAAGAGCGCGGCAACGGCGCTCACGCGGCGCTGGCGCCGGTTGTCGCTCCGTCCGCTCGCCCGTGCGCACCGTCGTCCTCGGCGAGCGGGAACTCGAAGGTCAGCCCGTCGTGCGCGGGCGTGATATGGCCCGGCGTGCCGGCGTCGAGCTGGGCATAGTCGAGATCGGTGTGCAGGTTGGTCAGGTACGCGCGCGGCGTGCCGGCCTGCAGGATCCACGCGACCGCCTGTTCGACGTTGGCGTGGCTCTCGTGCGGGCGCCAGCGCAGCGCATCCAGCAGCCAGATGTCGGCCCCCGCGACGGCGTCCCACGCCTCGTCGGTCATCGCCGAGATGTCGGGCGCATAGGCCAGCGGCCCGATGCGAAAGCCCAGCGCCCGCGCCCGGCCGTGCGGCACGCTGAACGGGCGCAGCACCACGGGCCCGCCGGGGCCCGGGATCGACAGCGTGCCGTCGATCGGCAGGATCTCCAGGATCGGCGGGTACGAAGAGCCGGGCGGCGTCTCGAACACATAGCTAAAGCGGTGGCGCAGCGAGCGCTCGGTCGCCGCGTCCATGTACGCGGGCAGGCGGGCGCGGCGGTTGATCACGACCATGCGCAGATCGTCGATGCCGTGGCAGTGGTCGGCGTGGTCGTGGGTGAACACCACGGCGTCCAGCCGTCCTGCGCCCGAGGCGATGAGCTGTTCGCGCATGTCGGGGCCTGCGTCGATCAGCACGCTGGTGGTGCCCTTGGCGCCGCGGCGCTCGACCAGGATCGCGCACCGGCGCCGGCGGTTCAGCGGGTTGGCCGGGTCGCAGTTGCCCCAGAGCGGCCCGTCCGGCCCGATGCGCGGCACCCCGCCGGACGATCCGCACCCCAGTACCGTGATGCGCAGCGTGCCGCCCACAGCGTGGGCGGCGCCAGGCACGTCGCCCGGGACGTCACCTGGGACGGTGCCTGGGACGTCGCCTGCGCCAGCGGCTGATGCGTCGGCTGGGTGCGCGCCGGGCGCTGTGGCGGGGCGAGCGGCATCGTTCACGCGGCCGCCTCCTCGCCGTGCTGTGCGGCCTTCCAGAATAGACGGTCGAAGTTGGCCGTCGTGTGCGCGGCAAAGTCGGCGAGGTCCAGCCCGAACAGCTCGGCGCCCACCGCCGCGGTCAGCGCGGTATAGGCCGGCTCGCAGCGCCTGCCCCGGTGCGGCGGCGGGGCAAGATAGGGGCTGTCGGTCTCGACCAGGATCCGGTCCAGCGGCGCGGCGGCAAAGATCGCGCGCAGTTCCTCGCTGCGCTTGAACGCCGCGATGCCCGACATCGAGAGATAAAAGCCGAGCGCCAGCGCCGCCTCGGCCAGCGCCGACCCGGACGAGAAGCAGTGCATCACGCAGCTATAAGGGCCGGCGCGGTGCTCCTCGGTCAGGATGCGCGCCATGTCGGCGTCGGCGTCGCGGGCATGGATGATCAGCGGCAGCCCGGTGCGGCGCGCGGCCTCGATGTGGATCAGCAGGCTCTCCTGCTGCGGCGCGGCCGTGTCGGCCGTGTAGTGATAGTCGAGCCCGCTCTCGCCGATGCCGACAAACTTTGGGCGCTGGACGCGCTGGTGGCGCTGGCCCAG
>JBCCMW010000054.1:0-15325 GCA_039026175.1 Pseudomonadota bacterium | reverse complement strand
TGGTGCGCGCGCTGGCGCCCAGATCGCGCGCCGGCGGCCGGGACGCAAGCGCCGGGGTTGGCGTTCACCGCCACGTCACGCCAACGTTAACGGTGTCGACCCGCCTGGCGGCGTATCCAACGCTCCGGCGCGGCGCTTCGGCCCCCTGCCCGCGGCCCGGTGCGCGATTGCCTCGGCGTGCGGCACAGACCGCGCGACGGAACGTCGGCGGTGCTGCGTTGCGTTAAAGGTGGGCTGCCTGCCGCGGAGGAAGACCATGGTCCAAGGCGTGTGCGAACCCTCGATGGACACGTTGGACGGGCTCGGCGCGACGGCCGGGTGCCACGCGCTGCCGTCTGCCGCACAGGCGAGCTGGCGCGCCGCGGTGCAGGGTTTCCTGGCCCACGACCGGCGAACGGGCGACCGGCTGGGCGCAGTGCTGGCGGAGGCGCCGGGCTTTGCGCTGGGTCACGCCGCGCGCGGGCTGTTCCTGATGCTGCTCGGCCGGCACGAGCTGCGCGCCGCCGCAGCCGCCGCGCTGACCGAGGCGCAGGCAGCGCTGGGCGCAGACTGCCTGGGCTGCCCGCGCCGCGCCGCCGCCTATGCCGAGGCGCTGGCTGCCTTTGTCGCGGGCCGGCCGCGGGCCGCCTCGGCCCGGCTGAGCGCCTGGCTAGAGGAAACGCCCGCCGACGCGCTGGCCTTTAAGCTGGATCACGCGATCCGCTTCGTGCTGGGCGACCGGCGGGGCATGCTGGCGATGGCCGGGCGGCTGGTCGCCTCGGGCCGCGAGGCGGACGGCGGCGAGGATCCGTGGCTCGGCTACCGCCTCGGGTGCCTCGCCTTCGCGCTGGAGGAGACCGGCCACTACGCCGCGGCCGTGCGCGCCGGCCGCGACGGGCTGGCGCGCGTTGCCGACGATGCCTGGGGCCTGCACGCGGTCGCCCACGTGTTCGACATGACGGGTCGGCCGCGCGAGGGGATCGGCTGGCTGACCCGGCGCGCGGCCGCCTGGGCGCACTGCAACAACTTCGGCGCGCATGTCTGGTGGCACCTGGCGCTGTTCCACCTGGACCGGGGCGCGTGGGACACGGTATTGGCGCTTTATGACACGCGGATCCGCGCCGAGCGGACGGACGATTATCGCGATATCGCGAACGGTGCCTCGATGCTGATGCGGCTGGAGATCGAAGGGGTCGAGGTGGGGGCGCGCTGGGACGAGCTCGCGGATCTGGCCGAGCGGCACGTCGAACCGGGCTGCGTGGTGTTTGCCGACCTGCACTATCACCTGGCGCTCGAGGCTGCGGGCCGGCGCGGTGCGGCGGATGCGATGTTGTCGCGCCTGGCCGCCGATGCCGCCTGTCGCGAGCACGATATGCACGAGGTCGCCGCGATCGCCGGGCAGCCCGCGGCCGAGGGGCTGACGGCGTTTCGCGCGGGGCACTACGAACGGGCCTTCGATCGGCTCCGCGCGGTGCGCGGCCGGCTGCACGAGGTCGGCGGCAGCCACGCTCAGCGCGACGTCTTTTCGCGCCTGATGATCGAGGCCGGGATCCGCGCAGGCCGCTATGCCGAGGCCGAGACCGAGCTTGCCTGTCGGGCCGCGCGGCGCGGGGCCGAGGACGGTTTCACCGCGCGCCGGCGCGAGGCCATCGGCCGCGCCCGAGCCGCGCTGGCGGGCATCGCAGCGGCGTGAGCGGCGGCGCCAGTGTCGATGCCGCAAACCCTGCGGCATCCCCGGCCTTGGGCGCGGCCAAGCCGGCCGCCGCCAGCGCCGTCGGCGGTGGCGTCGGGCAGCGCGTGCGCGACCAGCGGCTGGACTTCTATCGCGGCATGGCGATGTTCATCATCCTGTACGCGCACATCCCCACCAACTGGTGGACGCTGTGGATCCCCGCGCGCTTCGGCTTTTCCGATGCGACCGAGATCTTCGTATTCTGCTCGGGCATGGCCTCGGCCATGGCGTTCGGCAAAGTGTTCGCCGACCGCTCGTTCTGGCTCGGCAGCGGGCGGATCGTCTTTCGCATCGGGCAGGTCTATTGGTGCCATATCGGCATCCTGCTGGTGTCGGCCTCGATCGGCTATGCGATCCAGTCCAACGGCTGGGGCAGTCCGGACGTCAACTACATGGCGCGGCCCTACCTGGTGCCGTTGTTCGACAATACCGGCGCCACGATCCTGGGTGCGCTGACGCTGACGTACATCCCCGGCCTGTTCGACATCCTGCCGATGTACCTGGTGATCCTGGCGCTGATCCCGGTGGTGATGCTGGCGCACCGGTTCGCCGGGCGATGGGGCGCGGGCGTGCTGGTCGTGGGGCTGTGGCTGGCGGCGACGCTGGCGGGCCTGACGCGGCAGGTGGGGGACGAGGGGTGGGACGGTCTGGGTGCCATGCTGGGTGCCTGGGCGGCGGAGACGCCGCTCGTCTACCTCAACCTGCCCTCGCGCCCCTGGGACACGGGCACCTGGTTCTTCAACCCCTTCGCCTGGCAACTGGTGTTCTTTGCGGGCTTCGCCTTCGGCATGGGGTGGCTGCCCGCGCCGCCGCGCTCGCGGTTGCTGATGTGGATCGCCATTGCCGTGCTCGTCGCCAGCCTGCCGCTCGCCTGGCACAAGATCTTCCCCTATCTCAGCGGCTGGTGGCCGCGGGCCTGGGGCGGCGAGGCGCTGTGGGCCGCGCGCGAGTGGATCGAGCCGTTGCGCTGGAAGACATGGCAGGGCGTGCTGCGTTTTGCCCACTTCCTGGCGCTTGCCTATCTGGCCTGGCTGGTGGCGGGGCCCGCCGGGTCGCGGTTGAACACCGGCTTCACCCATCGCGAGTGGACGGGCGAGGCGTATCGCCGGCTGGCCATCGGGGCGACGGTGGTGGCGGTGCTGACCGTCCCGTACGCCTATGTCGAGGAGTTTGCGGCGCATGCGCCGGCGCTCGACCGGCTGTTCTTTGCCACCGTGCCGCTGATCGACGGGCGCTGGATGGGTATCCCGCAGCTGATGCACCTGATCGCGCTGGGCGCGCTGGTGTGGGCGCTGATCGGGCCCGAGCGGCGGGCCAAGCTGCTGGGCCCCTGGTTCCTGGCCGTGGTGCCGGTGATCCGCAAGGTCGGCACCCAGAGCCTGGCGGTGTTCGTCGTCTCGATCCCGCTGGCGATCACGCTGGGCTGGCTGCTCGACGTGATGGGTCGCCAGATGGTGACCGTGGCGCTGGCCAACCTGGGCGGCTCGGCCGTGCTGATCGGGGTCGCCTACACCGTCGCCTGGTTCCGCCGCCAACCCTGGCGCCAGCCGGCGCGACCTCCCGCCACCGACACCGCCACCGCCTCTGCCGCCGCCGCCGCCGCTGCGGCGCGGGCGGGCGCGGAAACCGGCCAGCCCCGCCCCGGCGGCGAGGGCACCGTGTCGCGGCCGACAACCGAGAAAGCAGGACCCATCGGGGCGACGCCAGCGTAGCGTGGTGCAATCCAAGGGTATGCGCAGGCCGATGCGTGCGTCTGTTATGCAGAGCCGGTCCCAGGGGCCGGGTGCCGCGCCGATCGTCGCCCGGGCGCACCGCCGCGGAGGACACTGACCCATGTTTCTGCCAGCCGAGGGCGCGCTCGACGGCGAGCTCATCTTCCACTACGACGCCGGCCTCGCGCTGACGCGCCTGTCCGCCCCGCCCAGCGAGCGGCGGCGCGGCTGCCCGGGCGTGGTGATCGGCCAGCTCGGCCAGTCGCTGGACGGCCGGATCGCCACGCCGACCGGCGCCTCGAAGTACATCAACGGGCGCGATGCGCTGACCCACCTGCACCGGCTGCGCGCTTCGGTCGACGCGGTGCTGGTGGGCGTGGGCACGGCCGTCGCCGACAACCCGCAACTGACCTGCCGCCATGTCGAGGGCGAGCACCCGGTGCGCGTGGTGATCGACCCGCGCGGGCGCATGCCGGCGGATCTCACGATGCTGGGCGACGGCGCGGCGTCGGTGCTGGCGGTTACCCTGCCGGGCGCCTCGGTGCCCGCAGGGGCCGAGGCGCTGACGCTGGAGCCCGACGCGGACGGCTGCATCCCACCGCTCGCCATCCTCGAGGCGCTGGCAAGCCGGGGTCTCACGCGCCTGCTGGTCGAGGGCGGGGCCGAGACCCTGGCCCGCTTTATGGACGCCGGCGTCATGGACGAGCTGCACCTGATGCTGGCGCCCATCGTGCTGGGCTCGGGCAAGATCGGGCTCAACCTCGCGCCGATCACGGCGCTGGACCAAGCGTTGCGCCCGCGCGTGCGCACCATGCTGTTCGATGACGGCGACATGCTGTGCGTCTGCGAGTTCGAACCGCAGCTCGCGGGCTGAGCAACAGAGGAACGGGGCGGCACCGGGCCCGCCGAACACACCCGAGGACAGAGCGATGACCACGACGGCGGTAGCGGAAGGCCAGGCCGGGGATCAGCCGCGCTATGCGGCGGTGCAGCGCTGGCTGCACTGGGCGATTGCGCTGATCGTGGCGGGCAACGCGTTGGGCGGGGCGATGCTGTGGGCCTACGACGGCTTCGGCGGGCTGCGCGACGCGTTCGGGATCGAAGCCACCAACGCGATCTACACGTTTCACAAGAGTTTCGGGACTTTGCTGATCGGGCTGAGGCTGCTGCGGCTGGCGGCGCGGCTGGCGCTCGGCGCGCCGCCGCGCGTGGCGGGCATGCCGGGGTGGCAGGCGGCGGTGGCCGGGCTCACCCATGTCGCCATCTACGCCCTGTTGTTCGCGGTCCTCGCGCTCGGCTGGGCGGCGACGGACGTGGGCGGCTGGCCGCTGGAGTTCTTCGGCACCGTGCTGCCGGGCTTTCTGCCCGACGACAAGGCCTGGTCGGCGCTGCTGTACGCCTTGCACGGGGCCGCGACGCTGGCGCTGGTGGCGGTGCTGGCGCTGCATATCGGCGCCGCGATGCGCCACTGGCTGGTCGAGCGCGATGGCGTGATGGGCCGGATTTCGGTGCCCTGACCGACCGCAGCACCCGATTCAGCCGGGTGGCCAGGCCAGCAGGTCCCGGTGACCGACGCGCGCTGCGGCTGCGTCGCGCCGGGCTCTGCCCCAGGTGGCGGCACGCGGGCCCAGGGCGGCGGCTGCGGCATCGGCCGTGCCCTCGGCGAGCGCCGCGATCAGCGCGCCGTCCGTCGCGGCCCGAAGGTCCCAGTCGCTCGCCGCCTCGGTAACCTCGAAGCCATGGCGCTCGGCCAACGTGGCGGCCAGCGCCGCGTGCGCGCCGGGTCCCAGCGCCGGGCCCAACCCCTTGTCGCGCCGCTGATCGGCGTGGAACGCCTCGATGACGGCCGTATCGTCGGCGTGGGGCGGATCCCAGGCCTGGCGGCCATCGTAGCTGAGCACGATGAGCGCGGGCAGCCCTGCCGCCGCCAGCGATGCGGCCAGCCCGTCCAGCCACGCCGCGCCGCAGAGGTCGATCAGCGCCGAGGCGGTTACCAGGTCGGGCCGCGGCTGCAGCAGCGGCGCAAGCCCGTGGGTAAGGCCCGGGGCTACCTCTGGCGCACGCCCCTGGGTAAAGTCCGGGGCCAGCCCGTGGGCGAGGTCCGGGGCCAGCCCCTGGGCGAGGTCTGCCTGCACCGTCTCGACCGTCACGCCGAGCGGCGGGGCGGCCGCCGCGCGCGCCAACAGGGCGGCGTCGGCGTCGACCAGCCGCCAGCGCTGTGGCCCGCCCAACAGCGGCGCCAGGTAGCGCAGGTTGTTCCCTGCCCCCGCGCCCAGGTCCAGGACCGTCAGCGCCCGCGCGCCGGTCCGGGCGCGCAGCCGATCCCCCAGGCCCCGGGTCAGCGCGGTGGCGCGGGCGCGGCTGTCGGCGCCTTCGCGCAGCGACAGCCAGTCGACGCTAAATCGGTCGGGCTCGCCCGTCATGCGCGTGCGGCCAGCGGGGCGAGGGCAGCCATCACGGCGGCCAGCGTGTCATCCCAGGTCGGCAGCGCGCGGGCGGCGACGCGGGCCCGCTCGGCCGCGGTGGCACGCGCCGCGGGGTCGACGACCAGCGGGGCGAGCGCCGTGGCCAAGGCGGCTGGATCGTCGGGCTGCACCAGGATCGCGCCGCCCCGCGTCGCCTCGGCCACGGCGCCGCTGGCGCAGCCGACGGTGGGCAGCCCCGCGGCCAGCGCCTCGGTATAGGCCATGCCGTACCCCTCGTAGCGCGAGGCCAGCACGAACACGTCGTGCTCGGCATAGGCCGCGTCGACCGCGCTGCGCTCGGCCGCGCCGAGGAACGCGACCCGCCCACCCAGCGTCTCGGCCCGGGTGCGCAGAGCGCCAGCATGCGCCGGGTCGCGGGTGGCGCTGCCCAGGATCGTAAGCCGCCAGTCGCCGGGCACCCGGGCCAACGCTGCGAGCAGCACGTCGAAGCCCTTGCGCGGCACCAGCGACCCGACAGCCAGCAGCCGCACCGGTCCGTCTCGCCGCGCCCGCGGCAGGGCGACGGCATGATCGGTGCGGGTCCGGTCGGCGGGTCGCAGGCCGGTGGAGGGCCGGTCGGCGGATGACTGATCGATGGGGGGCCGGTCGGTGGGGGGCCGGTCGGTGCCGGGGTGGGCGACGGCGATCCGCGCGCGCGGCACGGCGTACCGGGCCACCAGCGTGTCGGCCGTCGTTCGGCTGGTCGTCACCACCTGGCGCGCGACGGCCAGCGCCGCGGTCTCGGCCTCGGCCAGCCAGGCGGCGTCGGCCGGGTCCAGCCCCGCCTCCAGCGCCAGGGGATGGTGCACCAGGGCCGCGACCGGGGCGTTGAGGGCGGCCAGATCGGCGGGTGGCAGGGTACCGTAGGCCAGCCCGTCGACCAGCAGCGCGCGGTCGGCCGGCACGGCGGCGAGGCGGGCCAGCGCCTCGGCCACCGTGGCTGCGGCCGGCCGGGGGCCGAGGTCGGGCAGCGGCAGATAGTCGAGCGCGGCACCCGTCGCCCGGGCGGCGCCAAGCAGCCGGCGCGCGTACTCGTAGCCCCCGGTAGGCGCGGCCAGATCGCCAGGCACGGCCAGCACGGCGTGCGGCCGGCCGGGGATCGCGGGGCCGGGCCGGCCCGGGGAAGCGGGGCCTGGGAACGCCGAGCCGGGGTCGGGCCGGCCGGGGACCGTTGAGCCGGCATCAGGCCGGCCGGGGAACGTTGAGCCGGCATCAGGCCGGCCGGGGAAGGTTGAGCCAGCGTCAGGCCGGTCGGGGAACGTTGAGCCGGCGTCAGGCCGGCCGGGGAACGCGGAGCCGGCGTCGGGCCTGCGGGGGGATGATGGGCCGTGGCCCGGCCGGCCGGGGCGTGGGCTCAAGGGGTGCCCTCGAACCAGGCGCGGGCGACGTGGCTCTCGTTCAGCGTCACGCGGATCTTGGCGATCCCGTCGGCCCCGGCCCCCAGCTCCCCGCCGCGCAGCGCCGCGACCATCGCGTCGAACACGTGGCGGCACAGAAACTCGGTCGTCGTCTTCTGGCCCGCGAACTGCGGCAGCTCGTCCAGGTTGGCATAGTTGATGGGCGCCAGCACCGCCTTCAGCACGTCCAATGCCGCGCCGATGTCGACGACGATCTCGTCCTCGGTCAGCGTCTCGCGAAAAAAGGCGACGTCGATCACGTAGGTTGCGCCGTGCATCTTCTGCGCGGGCCCGAAGATCTCGCCGGGCAACGAGTGGGCGATCATGATGTGCTCGCGCACCTCGACGGCGTACATGGCGGCTCTCCCTGGCGCTGGCGTTCGGTGACGCGCTCTTAGCCGTAGTCGAGCCGGGTGGCGATCCCCGGCGCGCCGGGGGCCAGCAGCGCGGGCAGGGCGGCGGGCGCCTCGGCAAAGGGCAGCGACCCGGTGACGCACACGTCCAGCCGCGGATCGGCGAGGTGGGCAAGCGCGGCGGCCAGCCGGTCGCGGTGGCCGATCCGGCCGCGGCGCGTCGGCGCCACGTGGCCCACCTGGCTGGACAGGATCTGCAGGCGATTGGCGTGGAACGCGCCGCCCAGCGGCACGGCCACCGTCCCCTCGCCGTACCACGAAAGCTCGACGACGGTGCCCTCGAACGCCAGCGCCTCGAGCGCCGTTGCCAGCCCCGCAGCGCTGGCCGAGGTGTGGAAGACCAGGTCCACGCTGCCGGGCGCAATCTCGTGAGGGTGCCGAAACAGTGCACCAAAGGGCGCGACGGCGTCGGCCCGCTCGGCTATCAGGTCGGTCGCCGAAAGGCTGAGATCCCCCCTGGCGGCGAGAACCGCGGTGACGAGCAGACCCACAAGACCAAGCCCCACCACCAGAACACGCGACCCCGGCGGGATGGCACGCTCCCACGATGCGTTGAGCGCGGTTTCCATGTTGGCGGCCAGCACGGCGCGGCCGACGGGCACGCCGTCGGGCACCGGCACCGCCATCGCGGCCGGGATGCGGTGGCGGTCCTGATGCGGTGCGAGCGCGAAAACGCGCCGGCCCACCAGATCGCTGGGCCCCGCCGTCACGCGGCCGACGGCGGCGTAGCCGTACTTCACCGGAAAGGGAAAATCGCCCTCCTGCAGGGGCGCGCGCATCCGGGCATGTTCGCCGGGTGGGACGCGCCCGTCGAACACCAGCCGCTCGGTGCCGCGCGACAGCAGGCTGCCCTCGGTCTCGATCTCGATCACGCCTTCGTGAAAGGGCGGCAGCGCCGTAGGCCGGATCTCGGCGCGTTGGGCACTGACGTACCAGAGCGCGTGGGCAACATCGGTCACGGTTCTTCACCCGTTGACGTGGGCCGACATCGCCGCAACTCGCGTCGAGCGCCCGGACAGCCGTTGGAGAGTGCAGGGCAATGACCGACGTCACAACCTCCCACCCGGCCGCCGAGGGTACCCACGGCGCGCGACCCGACGGTCTTACGCCCGCGGGCATCCAACCCGTCGCGTCGCTGGTGCGCCGGCGGGCGTTTACGCTGCTGCTGAACCTGGCGCTGATGGCGCTGCTGACAGCCGGGATCGCGGCGGTGTTCGGGCACGGCGGCTGGCAGATTTCGGACATTGTGATCGTCACCTGCTTTGTGATCGGCGTGCCGTGGACGGTGATGGGTGCGGTCAACGCGCTGATCGGCCTGTGGCTGCTGCACGGGCGGCGCGACGGCGCCATGGCGGCGGCGCCCCATCTGGCGGCGGGGCAGGGCGATGCGCCGATCGCGACCCGGACGGCGGTGGCGATGACCCTGCGCAACGAGCCGCCCGAGGCGAGCTTCGACAAACTGATCGCGATCCGGCGCCAACTCGATGCCACCGGCTATGGGCGGCTGTTCGACATCTTCGTCCTGTCCGACACCACCGATCCCGCCGTCGCCAAGGCCGAGGAGGCGCTGTTCCACCGCCTGCGCGGCCGGCTGGGCGGGGCCGGGGCGTCCTATCGCCGCCGCGCGCGCAACACGGGCTTCAAGGCGGGCAACGTGCGCGAATTCCTGCTGAACGAGGGGCGGCACTATCCGCTGTATCTGCCGCTGGACAGCGACAGCCTGATGGGCGGCGAGGACGTGGTGCGTCTGGTGCGCATCATGGAGGCCTATCCAAAGATCGGCATCCTGCAGACCCTGGCCGTGGGCATCCCGGCGCACAGCCTGTTCGCGCGCCTGTTCCAGTTCGGCATGCGCCATGGCATGCGCTCTTTTACCCTGGGCGCCGCGTGGTGGCAGGGCGACAGCGGTCCTTACTGGGGCCACAACGCCCTGATCCGCAGCGCCGCGTTCCGGCGCCATTGCCGGCTGCCGGTGTTGCCGGGCGAGGCGCCGCTGGGCGGCCATATCATGAGCCACGACCAGGTCGAGGCCGCGCTGATGCGCAGGGCCGGTTGGGAGGTGCGCGTCCTGCCGGTCGAGGGTGCCAGCTACGAGGAAAACCCGCCCACGGTGCTGGACTTCGCCAAGCGCGATCTGCGCTGGTGCCAGGGCAACATGCAGTACTGGCAGATCCTGGGTCTGCGCGGGCTGACCCCGGTGTCGCGCCTGCAGCTCTTTGCGGCGGTGGCGATGTACCTGGGCGCGCCGGCCTGGATGCTGATGACGCTGGCGGCGCTCTCCAAGCTGGTGGTGCCCGATCCCGGCGGGCTGGATCTGGCCATCGGCATCCCGATGTTCTTTGCCATGCTCACCATGAGCTTTGTGCCCAAGATCGCGGGGCTTCTGGACGTGGCCCTGACGCCCGGCGGGGTGGCGCGCTATGGCGGGCGGGCGCGCTTTGCGGCCGGTGCGGTGGGCGAGGCGCTGTTCTCGGTCCTGCTGGCGCCGGTGATGGCGCTCAGCGTCACGATCTTCCTGGTTGGCCTGCTGTTCGGTCGGCGGGTGATGTGGGGCGGCCAGCGGCGCGAGGCGTACGGCTTGGCCTGGGCCGAGGCCGCAGAGGCCTATTGGCCGCAGACGCTGCTGGGCCTCGCCATCGCGGCGCTGACGCTGGGGATCTCGGGCGTGGGGCTGTTTCTCTGGGCCGCGCCGCTGGTGCTGGGCCTCGCGCTGGCGATCCCGTTCGCGGTGCTCACCGCCTCGCCCAGGGTCGGCGGGTGGTGCGCGGGCCTGGGCCTGGCCGCGGTGCCGGACGAGCGGCGCCCGACCGGCGCCCTGGTCGACCTGGCCGGTGCGCGCACCGCCGGCGCAGCGCTGCCCGAGGCGGCATAAGCGCGGGCCGCAAGAGACGCCAGCGCGGCCCGACCGCAGCCCGACCGCAGCACGACCGGGGGCCGGGTGCGGCGCGAACACGGTGCGACCGCCTGGATAGGCGCGGTCAAAGCGGCCTTGCCGGGCCTGCGGCTTGACGGTTTCTCGTCCCCGTTGTGAGGATCGCGCATCAGGCGCAGGCGCTGTGGCGTCGTGCGCTGCCCTTTGTCCGTCGGCCCGATCCCGCTAAGCCAGATCCGCCCCATCCCCCGACTGCCGCGTTGCCGGAGACCGCGACCATGTCCCTTGCCCATCCCTATCTGCTGTTCCTGGGTGACGCGCCCGACCCGCTGTCGGCCAAGGTGGCGCAGGGCATCCGCGACTGGCGCCCCGACGCCGCGGTGGGCCAGCTACGCCTGCCGGGCTGCAACGCCGACATGCGCCTGCCCGACATGACGGTGCCCGAGGCCGTGGCCGCCGGTGCCAAGACGCTGGTGATCGGCGTCGCCAATCGCGGCGGTCTGATCTCCGAGACCTGGGCCAGCGTGCTGGTCGAGGCGCTGGAGGCCGGCATGGACCTGGCCGCGGGGCTGCACACGCTGCTGCGCGATCAGCCGGTGCTGCGCGAGGCGGCCCAGCGCACCGGCCGCACGCTGCACGACGTGCGCCTGCCCAACCGCGCCTACCCAATCGGCGACGGCGCCAAGCGCCCGGGCAAGCGGCTGTTGGCGGTCGGCACCGACTGTTCGTGCGGCAAGATGTACACGACGCTGGCGCTGGAGAAGGCGATGCACCAAGCGGGGATGAAGGCGACTTTCCGCGCCACCGGCCAGACCGGGATCCTGATCACCGGCGAGGGCGTGCCGCTGGACGCCGTCGTCGCCGACTTTATGGCCGGCGCCGTGGAGGTGCTGACCCCCGATAACGACGACGATCACTGGGACCTGGTCGAGGGGCAGGGCTCGCTGCTGCACCCCAGCTACTCGGGCGTGACGATGGCGCTGATCCACGGCAGCCAGCCCGACGCGCTGGTGCTGTGCCACGAGCCCACGCGCACCCACATGCGCGGGCTGCCGCATTATCCAAGCCCCGACATCGACGCGCTGGCCCCCCTGGCGCTGCCGCTGGCCAAGGTCGTGAACCCGGACGTCAAGGTGATCGGCGCCTCGATCAACACCGCCGCGCTCGACGACGCGGCCGCCCGGCGGTACGTGGCCGAGACCGAGCAGCGCCTCGGCATGCCGGTCTGCGACCCGTTCCGCGAGGGCGCGCACAAGCTGGCCGAAGCCCTGGCGTGAGGGTCGACGGGCGATGCATCTGACGGTTGCGACACGGCAGTTCAAGCTCAAGAAGCCCTTCACCATCTCACGCGGGACCCGCACCCATGTCTCGGTGGTCGAGGTGCGGCTGGAAGGCGAGGACGGGCAGGTCGGGCGCGGCGAGGCCGTGCCCTATGCGCGCTATGGCGAGACCCTCGAGGACGTGACTGCGGCGATCCAGGCGATGGGCCCGGCCCTGGCCGGCGGGCTGGATCGCGAAGCGCTGCAGACCGCGATGCCCGCGGGCGCTGCGCGCAACGCGCTGGATCTGGCCTTTTGGGATATCGAGGCCAAGCGCGCCCGGCTGCGGGTGTGGGAGCTGCCGGCGTGGAAGGCGCTGGGCGGCCCGTGGGCCAAGGCCGTGACATCGGTCTACACACTGTCGATCGACACGCCCGAGGCGATGCGCCTGGCCGCCGCCGACGTTGCCGAGCGCCCGGTCCTAAAGGTCAAGCTGCAGGGCGACGAGCACGACCCGGCCCGCATCCGTGCCGTGCGCGCCGGCGCGCCCGCGGCGCGACTGGTGGTGGATGCAAACGAGGGCTGGTCGCCCGAGGGCTATGCCGCGGCGACGGCGGCGATGGCCGAGGCCGGCGTCGAACTGATCGAGCAGCCTATCCACGCCGACGCCGATGCCGCGCTGGCGGGGCTCGAGCGTCCGGTGCCGCTCTGCGCCGACGAATCGTGCCACACCCGTGCGACCCTCGGCGATCTTGCCGGCCGCTATGACATGGTGAACATCAAGCTCGACAAGACCGGCGGGCTGACCGAGGCGCTGGCGCTGCGCCAGGCGGCAGCATCGGCGGGGTTTCGGGTGATGGTGGGCTCTATGATGAGCTCGTCGCTGGGGATCGCGCCCGCCGTGGCGCTGGCCGCCGGCGTCGACCTGGTCGACCTGGACCCGCCCATGCTGCTGGCCGAGGACCGCACGCCGGCACTGTCGCTGTCGGGCTCGACCGTCTACCCGCCGCTGGCGGCGCTGTGGGGCTGAGCGCGGCTGAGAACAGCGCGGCGCGGCACAGCGCGGCGGGGCACAGAGCGGCGGAAAAGTGTCTGGCGGGGCCGCGGGTGGCGGATCAGAGCAGGGCGGGGCGGCCGACGGCACCGCGTGGAGGAAAGTGACGATGCGCACCGTCTATGTGAACGGCGAGTATGTGCCCGAGGACGAGGCCAAGGTGTCGGTGTTCGACCGCGCCTTCCTGATGGCCGACGGGGTCTATGAGGTGACCTCGGTGCTGGAGGGCAAGCTCTGCGAGTACGAGGGCCACCGCGCGCGCCTGCACCGCTCGCTCGCAGAGCTCAAGATGCCAGCGCCGGTGGACGATGACGAACTGCTGCACATCCACCGCGAGCTGGTGCGGCTGAACGCGCTGGACGAAGGTGTGGTGTATCTGCAGGTGACCCGCGGTGTGGCCGAGCGCGATTTCTCCTGGGCCCCCGACATGACGCCGGGGCTGGTGCTGTTCACCCAGCACAAGGCGCTGATCGACGCCGCCCCGGCGCGCACCGGCATCCGCGTGCGCAGCCAGCCGGACCTGCGCTGGGGCCGGCGGGACATCAAGACCGTGCAGCTGCTGTACCCCTCGCTCGCCAAGATGATGGCCAAGGAGCAGGGCGCCGACGATGCCTGGATGGTGGCGGACGACGGCTGCGTGACCGAAGGCACGTCGAACAACGCCTATATCGTCAAGGACGGCGCGATCGTGACGCGCCACCTGTCCAGCGACATCCTGCACGGGATCACCCGCGCCTCGGTGCTGCAGCTGGCGCGCGAGGCGCAGATGAGGGTGGAGGAGCGTCCCTTTACCGTCGCCGAGGCGCAGACCGCGGACGAAGCGTTCGTGACCGCGGCCTCGAGCTTTGTGTGCCCGGTGATCGAGGTGGACGGCGAGACCATCGGCAGCGGCGAACCGGGCCCCATCGCCCAACGTCTGCGCGAGATCTACATCGCCAACGCCCGCCGCCACGCGATCTGAGCGCCACCGCCCAGGGATTTGGGCAGCGCCGCCCGGGCATATGGGCTGGTCAGCCAGAGATCTGAGCGCCGCCGCCAGGGATCTGGGCGCCGCCGCCGCAGGATCTGAGCGCCGCCGCCGGGGGAGGTGGGCGCCGCGGACCGCGGACGCGGCGCAAGCGGCCCGGGTCGGGGCCTAGGCGCTGCCTGTGCTGCGGCCCTTGGGGCCGTCCTGGCCGGGCCGGCCGCCGGGCTGCGGTTGGCCCAGCCGGTCGCGCAGGCGCAGCACCAGATAGGGGCCGAACAGGAACGCGATCACCAGTGCTGTGCCCAGCAGGCTGAACGCGCCCGGCGCGATGTCGTACACCTCGGCCGTCATCATCACCGCGGCGACGATGTAGCAGTGGATGGTGAACATCTGGATCGAGTACTGGCCGACCGTGCGCAGCACCGTCCATTTGAAGTACGCCTCCAGCACCTGGGCGGGATAGCGCAGTACCCCGGGGCGCGCGCGCATGATCAGGTAGATCGACGCCGACACCGCAAAGATGTGGAACAGGTACAAGGGGTGCAGCTCGACGCGCGAGGGCCAGTGCGGCAGGCGGAACCAGTCGACCACGCCGCGCCACTCGCCATAGGTCAGGAACGGCTCGAAACGGATGATGACGGCCGTCATCGCCGCCGTGCCGCCGACCAGCAGGTAGATCATCCTGGGCGGCACCTTGGCGGCGAACGTGTCGAGTTCGGTGAAGTAGTAGCCGATGGCCAGCGAGATCAGGAAATGGAAGATCCAGGCGGTGAGATCGAAGCCCTGGATCGCCTCCTGCCCCAGCCCGAACAGGCCGCCGCCGGTGAACAGGCCGCTGAGCAGGTAGAAGGCCGCGCCTATCCCGAGGATGCGGCGGAAATCGGTGCCGCAGAGATAGACGATCGCCAGCACGATCAGAAAGCACCAGAAATAAAAGACCAGGATTTCGCTGAAGAACCCGCCGTCCGTGAAGGTCAGCACGCCGATCAGCGCCCAGAAAAACCGCTCGACCGGGGTGCCGTCCGCCGGCTCCATGATCGCGAAGGTCGCCGCAACGATGAACGGCAGGGCCGAGAGCACATAGTATTGCAGGATCTTCTTGAGCCGCTTCAGCAGGAAACGGTGGCGCTTCTCGGGCGTTGTGAGCTTGTGGCGGAACATCCAGCCGACCAGGAAGCCCGCGATCAGGAAGAAGAACTCGGCATCCCAGAGCCCCAGGATCGTGTGGTGGTGCGGGATGTAGATCGTCCCCACCGATTGCTGGATGAAGAGATGCGCGCTCATCATCCCGACCATCATATGGCCCCGGATCCCGTCGACGACGTCCAGCCGCATGGCGCCCCACTCCTCTGCCCCACGCCAGCGAACTTAGCAGGAAATGCGGCCGCCGGTAGGGCAGCACGGCGATCCCGGCCGCGCGTACCGAAGCGCCGGCGCGACCGACCAAGCGGAATCGCGGCTGGTCGCCGCGATGC
>JBCCMW010000053.1:0-15410 GCA_039026175.1 Pseudomonadota bacterium | reverse complement strand
CCGCGGTCGGGGTGCCGCCCTGGGGCTGCGGTCGGGGCGCGGCCCCGGGGCTGCGGTCGGGGTGCCGCCCCGGGGCTGTGGTCGGGTCGCCGCCGCAGGGCCGCGGTCGGGTCGCCGCCGCAGGGCCGCGGTCGAGTCGCCGCCCCAGGGCCGAGGTCGGGGGCGGTGCCTCAGGGCCGAGGGTGGGGCGCCGCCCCAGGGCCGAGGTCGGGGGCGGTGCCTCAGGGCCGAGGGTGGGGCGCCGCCCCGGGGCCGGGGTCGGGGCGCCGCGCCAGGGCCGGGGTTGCTGCAACGCCCCGGGGGCGGAGGTGGGAGCCAGCGGCCGGGGGTAGGTTCGGGTGCGGCGGCGGCGGCGCTTGCCGGGATGCTCGGCCGCGACGGTGGCTATTCCGCCTCGAAGCCCAGCGTCTCGGGCGCAAACGCGTAGTGCGCGCCGCAGAACTGGCAGTCGGCCGTCACCATGCCGGCCTCGTTCGTCATCGTGCCGATATCGCGCGCCGAGTAGATCGACAGCGCCCGGCGCACCCGCTCGGCCGAGCAGGTACAGCCGAACGCCACCGGCTGGGGCGGATAGACCCGCGGCCCCTCCTCGTGGAACAGGCGAAATAACAGCCCCTCGGGCCCGACCAAGGGCCCGATCAGCTCGTAGGTCTCGGCCGAGGCGAGCAGCGTGACCGAGCGGTTCCAGTCCTCCTCGCGCGAGCCCATGGCGGCCACATCATCCGCCGTCATCAGCCCGTCCTGGCCCGAGGGCGCGTCGGGCGCGATGCCGCCGGCCTCGGGGAGCTGCTGCAGCATGATCCCGCCGGCGCGCCAGCCGGGTCGGCTGCCCGGCTCCTGGGTCTCGGCCGCCTCGATGTGAAAGCGCGTCGCGATCTGCTCGGACTGGGCATAATAGACCTCGGCGCTGGCGGACAGGCTGCCGCCCGTCAGCGGCGTGACCCCCTGATAGGGTGTCATCCCCGGGCCCTGGTCGATGGTCATGCCCATCACGCCCTCGCCGATCAGGCGAAACGCGTCGCGCCGCCCGCCGCGGAAACTGACCACGTCGCCGCGGTCGAAGCTGGCATAGGCCCGCAGCCGTGCCGTCGCGCCCTCCTCGGTCGGGGCGAAATAGTCGGTCGCGATCAGCCGCACCGGCCCGTCGCCCCGCACCTGGAGCGAGAACTTCCAGCGCAGTTTCATCGTCTGGCCGATCAGCGCGGTCAGCACCACGGCCTCGGCGACCAGGCCCGCGACGGCGGGGGGATAGCGGTGGCGGTCCAGGATGTGCTGCAACGTCGCGTCGACCCGACCGAGGCGGCCGCGCATCTGGCTGCGGTCCAGCTGGAACGGCAGAATGCTGTCGTCGCCGTGCCGGGTGGGCGTAGGCGGTGGCCCGGTGTCGTGCCCCGACGCTGAGCCGGGCCCCGAGCTGGGTCCCGAGCCGGGTCCCGAGCCGGGTCCCGAGCCAGCTTCATCGTCGGGTTGGGGGCCCGGGGCATGGTCGCTCGCGCCCAGCGGTGCGTCGCGCCGGGCATGCCGTTCCAAGCGCCGTTCGGGATCGGTATCGGGTGTGTCGGCCATGTCCGCCACATAGCGGGTCGAGACCGTCGGGCAAAGCCCGCTTCCCCGCGACCGACGGGCGTGGCAGAGCGGGGCCATGCTCCCCCGTCTTGGCGAACCCTGGTTGCCCGGCAAGCCGTACCGCGACCGCCCCGGCGTCTATGCCGTGATCCGCGGCCGGCGGCCGGGGTGGATCCTGTGCGTGCGCCAGGGCGCGGAGCTGCAGCTTCCGGGCGGTGGCATCGACCCGGGCGAGAGCCCGCTCGCCGCGCTCCACCGCGAGGTGCTGGAGGAGACCGCCCACGCCATCGCCCCGGGCCCGGTGATCGCCCGCTTCCAGCGCTTTGCGTACCTGCCGGACTACGGCTACTGGGCCCGCAAGGTGCAAACCGTCTACCTGGCCCGCGCCGTCGCCCGCCGCGACATCGCCCTGGAGCCCGACCACCAGGCCGTGTGGCTGCCGGCCCGCGAGGCCGTGGCGAGACTGGGGGTCGAGGGGGACCGGGTGGTCCTCGCCACGCTGCTGTCGCAAGGGTAACGGCGCCCGCGACGCCGGGTATCCGGCATGGCGATGGGGCCGGGCGGTCGGTCGGCGGACGGTGCTAAGGGTTGCCTCGGCCGCAGCCTCAGGTGCCCGCAGGTTCTGCGCCGCCCGCGCCGACGCTGGTCAGGATGCTCTTCTGCACGTGCAGGCGGTTTTCCGCCTCGTCGAAGACGACCGAGCGGGGGCCGTCGAAGACGTCGCTGGTGACTTCCTCCTCGCGGTGGGCGGGGAGGCAGTGGAGGAAGAGGGCGTCGGGCGCAGCCACCGCCATCAGCTCCTCGGTCACCTGATAGGGGCGGAGCTGGTTGTGGCGCCGGTCGCGCTTGGTCGGGTCGTCGTGCATCGACACCCAGGTGTCGGTCACCACCGCGTGGGCGCCCGCCACCGCCGCCACCGGGTCGCGCTCGATCCGGACCCGGGCGCCGGCGGCGCGGGCGGCGGCCAGGATCTCGGCGTCGGGGTCCAGCGTCTCGGGCCCGGTGAAGACCAGCTCATAGCCGAACGCGGCCGCGCCCTGGATCCACGAGGCGCAAACGTTGTTGCCGTCGCCCGCCCAGACGATGCGCTTGTCGGCGATCGGGCCGCGGTGCTCCTCGAACGTCATCACGTCGGCCATGATCTGGCAGGGGTGGGTGCGGTTCGTCAGCCCGTTGATCACCGGCACGGTGGCGTGCTCGGCGAGCTCGAGCAGCGTCTCGTGGCCGAAGGTGCGGATCATGATCGCGTCGACATAGCGCGACAGCACGCGCGCGGTGTCGGCCACCGTTTCGCCGTGGCCGAGCTGCATCTCCTGGCCCGACAGCACGATGGTGCTGCCGCCCATCTGGCGCACGCCCACGTCGAAGGACAGGCGGGTCCGGGTCGAGGGTTTTTCGAAGATCAGCGCGACGACGCGGCCTTCGAGCGGGCGCTCGTCGTCGGGCGTGCCGCGGGGCCGGCCGGCGCGCGCGGCCTTGACCGCACGCGCCCGCTCGATGATCGACCGCAGCGCCGCTGGGTCGACCTGGTCGAGGTCCAGGAAGTGCCTCATGCCTGTTCGGTCGTCTGTTTGGTCGCCTGTTTTGTCGCCTGGGTGGGCGCCGACGGGGCGGCGGTGGCCTCCAGCGCCGCGGCGGCGGCCTCCAGCCGGGCGCAGGCCTCGGCCATCTCGGCCTCGTCCACCGTCAGCGGCGGCAACAGGCGCACCACGTTGTCGCCCGCGGGCACCACCAGCAGCCCGACATCGCGCGCCGCGGCCACCAGGGCGGCGGGCGTGTGGCCTGGGCGGAGCTTGAGACCCAGCATCAGGCCGCGGCCGCGCCACCCCTCGAATACCTCCGGATGGCTGTCGACCAGGGCGGACAGGCGCTGGGCCATGAACCCGCCCTTGGCGCGCACGGCGTCCAGGAACGCGGGCTCGGCCACCACGTCCATGACCGCCAGGCCCACCGCGCAGCCGAGCGGGTTGCCGCCGTAGGTCGAGCCGTGGGTGCCCGCGACCATGGGGGCCGCCGCAGCCTCGGTCGCCAGGACGGCGCCAAGCGGGAAGCCGCCGCCGATGCCCTTGGCGGCGAGCAGGATATCGGGCTCCACGCCCTCGGCCTGGTGGGCGAACAGATGCCCGGTCCGGCCCATGCCGCACTGCACCTCGTCCAGCACCAAGAGCGCGCCGTACCGGTCGCAGAGCGCGCGGATCGCGGCCAGCGCGCCGTCGGCCAGCGGACGGATGCCGCCCTCGCCCTGGATCGGCTCGATGAAGACGGCGACGACGTCGTCGCCCATCGCGCCCTCCAGCGCCGCCATGTCGCCGAAGGGCAAGTGCGTGAAGCCGGGCATCAGCGGGCCCAGCCCCTCGGTCAGCTTGGTGCCGCCCGCGGCGGCGACGGCGCCGGTCGAGCGGCCGTGGAAGGCGCCCTCGAACGCGATCATCCGCTCACGCCCCGCGGCGACGCCGTGCTTGCGCGCGATTTTGATCGCCAGCTCCGCCGCCTCGGTGCCCGAGTTGGTGAAGAACACGGTGTCGGCAAAGGTCGCGTCGACCAGCCGCTCGGCCAGGCGCTGCTGTTCCGGGATTTCGTAGAGGTTCGAGACGTGCCAGACCTTGCGCGCCTGCGCCTCGATCGCGGCGACCAGCCGGGGGTGGGCGTGGCCCAGCGCGTTGACCGCGATGCCCGCACCGAAATCCAGGAAACGTCGCCCGTCGACCGTCGTCAGCCAGGCCCCACAGCCGCTTTCGAACGAAAGCGGCGCACGGTTGTAGGTCGGCATCACGGGCGCGATCACAGCGTTTCTCCCAACGGTCGCGGGCAGCCCCCCTTGGGCCGCCGAAAGCGCGACGGTTGGCCGATCGCCCGTACAGTGTCAACGCCGTAGCGCGCGGTGCGGCCGGCCGGGTCCGACGCACCGGCTGGACCCACGGGTCCGCCGCCGGCCGTGCGGCGCCGCGTGCCGCAGCCGGGCTGTGCTCGAGGTGCGGGCGGGGGTCCCAAGGGGCGTAACCGCGCGTGCGGGCGAGAGCGGTTGTGGATCTGTACCAGCCTGCCCTATTTTGCCGGCTGCAGACGAGAGAGGGAATGCCATGAGCTGGACGGACGAACGCGTCGAGAAGCTCCGCGAGCTGTGGGCGGCCAACATGAGCGCCAGCAAGATCGCCAAGGAACTGGGCGGGGTCACGCGCAACGCGGTGATCGGCAAGGTCCACCGTCTGGGCCTGTCGAACCGCGGCACGGGGGCCCAGGGCGGCCAGGGCGGCGGCCAGGCAGCCGAGGAGACGGCGGCGCCGGTCGAGGCGGCCGAGCCGCAGCCCGTGGCCGAGCCGACCCCGCCGGCCGAGGGGGTCGCCCCGGCGCCGGCCGAGGTGCGGCCCGTCGAGCCTGCGCCCGTGCCGGTGCGGCGCGAGACCCTGTTCCGCGACGCCAGTCAGCCGCGCCCCCCGGGCCAGCCCACGCCCGAGGAAGAGAGCGCGCGCGCCACGCTGGCCGAGATCGAGAAGATGGCCCGCAAGCTGACGCTGCTGGAGCTGACCGAGCGGACCTGCAAATGGCCGATCGGCGACCCCAACGACGACGACTTTCACTTTTGCGGGCTGCCCGCGGTGCCGGGCAAGCCGTACTGCGAGCACCATGTCGGCGTCGCCTTCCAGCCGATGTCCACCCGCCGCGACCGGGCCCGCGCCAGCCGCTAGGCCGCAGACGTAGGCGCCCGCCCACCAGCGCGGCGCGGCGCCGACAGCCCGGCCCCGACAACCGGGCGCTGACGGCTGGGCCCTAAAGGACCGGCCCCGACAGACCGCCCCCAAAGGACCGGCCGTGACAGACCGGCCCCGACATCGGGGCCCAGAGAGCCGGGTCGCTGGACGCGGTCGTCTTTTCGCTCCTCGCAAGCGCGTCACACAAACGCGTCGGGCGGACATATCGACCTTTGACGCCGCGACCCTATTCTGGCCGGCAATGATGGATCGGCGCCGACTTCTGCTGTTGACGGCCGCAGCGCTTTCGGGCGCCGGCTGCACCACCGATCCGCGCACGCCCGACATCGCGCAGCTCTACGAGGGCGTCAGCCTGGTCGACCCGGCGCTGCGTCGCCCGATGGTCACGGTGCCGGGGCTGCTGGGCTCGCGCCTGCGGCTGGGGCGCGATGGGCCGTTCGTCTGGGGCGGCGACCGGCGGCTCTCGATCGATCCGTTCAAAGGGCGCAACGTCCAGATCCTGAGCCTGCCTATCGGCCAGGGCGGCGAGGCGCTGTCGGCCCTGCGCGACGAGATCCGCCACGACGGCGTGCTGCGCAAGGCCCGCGCATCGGTGCTGATCGGCACGCTGGAGGAGCAGGTCTACGACGGCCTGGTCCAGGCGCTGAACCTTGGCGGCTACGAGTTCAGCCGCACCGTGGCCGAGGAGGAGGCCCGCTCGGGCGAGAACCCCGGTTCGTTGGAGTATCCCTACGACTGGCGGCGCGACATCGTCGAGGCGGCACAGGGCCTGGATCTTTTCATCGAGCGCAAGGCCGAACAGATCGAGCGCGTACGCCGCGAACGCTATGGCAACAGCCTGGACGCGGCGACGATGCGCTTCGATTTCGTCGCCCACTCGATGGGCACGCTCGTGCTGCGCTACTGGCTGATGTACGGCGCGCAGGACCTGCCGGCGGACGCTTCGCTGCCCGAACTCACCTGGGCGGGGGCCCGCCGCGCGCATTCCGTGGTGTTCATGGCGCCGCCCAACCTGGGGTCGATCTCGGCCTTCGACGGGCTGGTGATGGGCAAGACCTTTGGGCCGCTGCAGCCCTACTACCCGCCCGCGCTGCTGGCCACGCACCATTCGCTGTACCAGTTGCTGCCGCGCGAGCGGCACAAGCGCGTGCGGGTCGGCGGGCCGGACGGCCCCTCGCCGGGTCCGCTTTTCGAGGCCGAGACCTGGGCCGCGAACCGCTGGGGCCTGTTCGACCCCGAGGCGGACGCGGTGCTGGACCGTGCCCTGGGCACCGCCGGCGGCACCGCGACGCGCGAGACCCGGCTGATGGATTACACCGCCCGGGTGCTGGACCGCGCCCATCGGCTGCAGAATGCCTTGGATGTGGGCGGCTCGGCGCCGGACGTCGACAGCTATCTGGTGGTCGGCACCGGGCTGGACACGCCGGCCACCGCCGTGCTGGAGCCGGATACCCGGCGCATCCAGGCCCTGTTGGACGAGGAGGGTGACGGCGTGGTGCTGCGCGCTTCGGCGCTGATGAGCGAGAGCCAGGGCGGCTATATCCCGTCGTTGCGGGGCCGGCGCATGCGCTATCGCACCACGCTGCTGCTGCCGGGCGAGCATGTCGACCTGACCTCGAGCCCGGTGTTCGCCGACAACCTGCTCTACTGGCTGGGCGACACCCCCGCCTGAGCCGCAGAGACCCCGCCGACGGGCGGGTACGGGTCGCCGCCCCGCTGCGCGGGTCCCGGGGGGGCGGATCCCTGGGCGCGGATCCCTGGGCGCGGGCGTAACCTGCGCGACATTACTTCACCACAATCTTCCCGTTCCTCGCGATGGTGGTCCTCCGGGGGTGGAGTGGGGCGGGCATGACTGTCAGGGATGCGACCGCATCGCCGCGGGCGATCGGCTTTTTCGTGGGGCTCTTTATGGTCGCCGCCTCGGTGACCGCGATGCAGATCCTGCAGGCGCGGATCATCTCGGTCGTCTCCTGGTACTCGCTTGCGTTTCTGGCGATCTCGATGGCGATGCTGGGTCTGACACTCGGCTCGCTGATGGTCTATTTCCGGCCCGAGCGGTTCAGGCCCGCCGAAGTGCGCCACCGGCTGGTGCAGTGGTCGCTATACACCGCCGCTGCGATCCTGCTGAGCGGACTGCTGCTGATGAACAGCATCGTCGTCTCGGACATCCGTCTGGGGCTGACGGCGCTGCTGTCCTGGGCGCAGCTGATCGTCGTGGTTGCACTGCCCTACATCCCGGCGGGCGTGGTGGTCGCACTCGCGCTCACCCGCTCCAGCGCGCCCATCGGCACGGTCTATGCGGTGGACCTGATCGGCGCGGCGGCGGGCTGCTTCGTGGTGCTGGGCCTGATGTCGGTGATGGATGGCGTCTCGGCGCTGATCACCGTCGCCGCGCTGGTCGCCGTGGCCGCGGCGGCCTTTGCGGTGGACCCCGCACCCGGCGGCGCCGGTGGAGCGCCTGCGCCCGGTCTGCGCACCGGCCGGTTGGCCCGGCGCGCGGCGCTGCTGGGCCTGGCGGTGCTGGCCTTTGCGATGTTCAACGCCGCCATCTACCCGCACGGCGCGCGGCTTTTCATGGACAAGAACCGCCTGATCTGGCCCGGCGCGGTCGAGAGCATGGAGTGGAACTCGTTCTCGCGCATTCATGTCACCCGGCCCACCACCGCGCCGGCGGTCGACCCGCTGCCCGGCGAGGCCGCGCCCCCAGACGCGCCGACGACGGTGTTTCGCAACCTGGAAATCGACGGCATGGCGAGCACGCCGATCCACCGCTACAACGGCGATCCTGCCGAAGTCGCGTTCCTGCGCACCGCGATCACGAACCTGGCCTACGCGATCCGCGACGAGGGCAGCGCGGCGGTGATCGGCGTGGGCGGCGGGCGCGACGTGCTGTCGGCCCACCTGTTCGGGTTCCGCCGGATCGTGGGCATCGAGCTCAACCCGATCATCGTGCGCAACCTGACCGAGACCTATCGCGACTTCGCCGGCGTGGCCGACCTGCCCGGGGTCACGATCCACGTCGACGATGCGCGGAGCTGGTTCGCCCGCAGCGACGACCGCTTCGACCTGGTGCAGATGAGCCTGATCGACACCTGGGCCGCCACCGGTGCCGGCGCGCACGCGTTGGCCGAAAACGGGCTCTACACGGTCGAGGGCTGGCGTCACTTCCTGGGCGGGCTAAAGCCCGGCGGGGTCTTCACCGTCTCGCGCTGGTACCAGCCCGAGCGGGTGGGCGAGACGGGGCGGCTGGTCTCGCTGGCCAAGGCCAGCCTGTTCGACCAGGGCGTCGCGCGGCCGAACGACCATTTGTACCTGGCCGCGCGGGGCAAGCTGGCGACCATCGTCGTGGGCCGCGATGCCCTGACCGCCGAGGACGTGGCGCGGCTGGACGGCTTTGCCCAGGCGAACGGTTTCACGGTGCTGATGCGCCCCGGCGCGGTGCCCGAGAACCCGGTGCTGGCCGATGTGGCGGGTGCTGCCAGCACGGCGGCGCTGTATGCGCTGGCGGCCGAGTCGGACCTCAACTTCGCCCCGCCGACCGACGACAGCCCGTTCTTCTTCAACCAGCTCAAACCCTCGGCCGTGCTGTCGGCCAGCCTGTTGTTGGGCGAGAGCGACGGTGTGGTGGCCGGCAATCTGATCGCCACGCTGATGCTGATGATGATCGTCGCGCTGTCGGGTATCGCCGTACTGCTGACGGTGGTGCTGCCGGCGGTGCCGTCGGTGCGCCAGGCCGATTTGGGCCTGTCGGTCGTGGCCACGGGGTGGTTCTTGATGATCGGCGTCGGCTTTATGTTCGTCGAGATCGCCCTGATGCAGCGCCTGTCGGTCTTCCTGGGCCACCCGGTCTATGGGCTGTCGGTCGCGCTGGCCGGCATCATCGTCGCCACCGGTGTGGGCAGCGCGGTGTCGGAGCGGTTCGCGCTGGACACGCCGCGCCGGCTGGCGATGTGGGTCGGTGCGACGGTGCTGTACGTCGGCGCGCTGCCGCTGTTCCTGCCGGGTCTCTTGACCCTGGCCGAGCCGACGTGGATCGCGGTGCGTGCCTTCGTGGCGCTGATGGCGGTGCTGCCGGCGGGCATCCTGATGGGCTACGGCTTTCCCACCGGCATGCGGCTGGTCGAGGCGCGCGACCGGCGGCCGACCCCGTGGTTCTGGGCGGTCAACGGCGCGGCGGGCGTCCTGGGCTCGGGCATCGCGGTGGCGGTGGGCACCTTCGCCTCGATCAACGTCACGTTCTGGGCTGCGGCGGTCTGCTACGCGGTGCTGCTGCCGCTCGGCCTGTTGCTGATGCCCTCGGCGCGCCGGGTCGAGCAGACGGCCACCGCAGCCGACGCCGCCGCCGCAACCCCCGCCGAATAGCGCGGGGGGCGTGCGCGGCCGCTGCTATGTCCAGGCGGCGTGGTCAGTTCAGGCGAGCGAGGCCATTGCGCCAGCCAGAGCGACGACTGCCCGGAAGGCGGGGCAGTCTTCTCGCAGCGGAGCGTGACGCTGTCATTTGATGCGGTTGAAGAAGCACGCGACCAGGTGCCGCGCCGTGTATCGCGCCCATTCCATGGCTTGGCGCCAGCGCGGGCTGGGTCCGGCTCGATCCGCGCCTTCGCGCCGAGGTCGTCGGCGATAAAGCGACGCCGATCGTCGGCATCGAAGGCAGCGCCGGCGATGACGTGCCCGACGCCCTGCCGCCCATCGATTGGGTCGCGCGCCTGCGGGCCGTCGCCCCATCGGCCGAGCGCGGTCGCAACGCGGACCGGCAGGCCAAGCGCATCCGTCAGGGTTCCTCTGCGCAAGATCACTGCCGTTTTCGACCTCAAGTCATCCGTTTGCCCGTCTCAGAACCCCCCAAATACAGACGGCGCCTAGAGGACGTAGCGGCGGAGGTCGGTGCGGTCGGACAGGCTGCTCAGCTCGCGCTCGACCATCGCGGCGTCGACGGTCACCTCTTCGCCGGTGCGGTCGGGCGCGCTGAAGGACAGGTCCTCGAGCACCCGCTCCAGCACCGTGTGCAGCCGGCGCGCGCCGATGTTCTCGACCTCGGCATTCACCTCGGCAGCGACCCGGGCCAGGGCTGCCACGCCGTCCTCGGCGAAGGCCAGCGCCACCCCGTCGGCCGCCATCAGCGCGGTGTACTGGCGGGTCAGCGAGAAGTCCGTGTCCGTCAGGATGGCGCGGAAATCGGCCTCGGACAGCGCGGCCAGCTCGACCCGGATCGGCAGCCGCCCCTGCAGTTCCGGCAGCAGGTCCGAGGGTTTGGCCAGCGTGAACGCGCCCGACGCGATGAACAGGATATGGTCCGTCTTCACCGCGCCGTGCTTGGTGGTGACGGTCGTGCCCTCGATCAGCGGCAGCAGGTCGCGCTGCACCCCCTCGCGGCTGACATCCGCGCCCTGGCGGCTGGCGGCGGCGGCGACCTTGTCGATCTCGTCGATGAACACGATGCCGTTCTGCTCGGTCAGCGTCAGCGCCTCGCGCACGATGGCCTCGTGGTCGATCAGCTTGTCCGCCTCCTCGGTGACCAGCACGGTGTAGCTCTCGGCCACCGTCATGCGCCGGCGCTTGGTGCGCCCGGTAAAGGCCTTGCCGAACAGATCGCCCAGGTTGACCATCCCGGCTTGCTGCCCCATCCCCGGCAGGTCCAGGCCCGCCAGCGGGTTGGCGGTGTCGGCCACGTCCAGCTCGATCTCGGTGGCGTCGAGCTGGCCCGAGCGCAAGCGCTTGCGGAAACTCTCGCGCGTGGTCTGCGACGCGGTTTCGCCCACCAGCGCGGTCAGCACCCGCTCCTCGGCCGCCGTCTCGGCACTGGCGCGCAGCTCGGTGCGCTTGGCCTCGCGCGCCATGGCGATGGCGGCCTCCAACAGATCGCGCACGATCTGCTCGACGTCGCGGCCCACGTAGCCGACTTCGGTGAATTTGGTCGCCTCGACCTTGACGAAGGGCGCGTTGGCCAGCCGCGCCAGCCGGCGCGAGATCTCGGTCTTGCCGACGCCCGTGGGCCCGATCATCAGGATGTTCTTGGGGCTGACTTCCTCGCGCAGGGCGGGGTCCAATTGCTGGCGCCGCCAACGGTTGCGCAGCGCCACCGCCACCGCCCGCTTGGCGGCCCGCTGGCCCACGATAAAGCGGTCCAGTTCCGACACGATCTCGCGCGGGGTCAGCGTGCTCATGGGCGCTCCGTCGTTCCGTTTCCCGGCATCTATGCCGCTCGGCGCCCGCAGGGAAGCCCGGGCGGCATGCGCCCGGGCCGCAGCGCTCAGAAGCCGGCCAGCACCAGCTTGCCCTTGGCGCGCCCGCTCTCCAGCAGCGTATGCGCCCGGATCAGGTTGGCGGCGTTGACCGTGCCCAGGGTCTCGGTCGCTGTCGAGCGGATGCGCCCCGCGTCCAACAGCGCCGCGGTCTGGGTCAGGATCTCGCCCTGGCGCGCCATGTCGGGCGTGGCGAACAGCGGCCGGGTGAACATCAGCTCCCAGTGCAGCGACACGCTCTTCAGCTTGAGCGCCATCACGTCCAGCGTTTCGGGATCGTCGATCAGGCCGAAGCGGCCTTGCGGCGCGATCAGCTCGGCGATCTGGGCTACATAGCGCCCGGTCGCGTTGGTGGAAAACACGTAGCCCGGCGCGCCGATGCCCAGCGCCTCGACCTGGCGCGCCAGCGGCGCGTGGTGGTCGATGCTGTGCTGGGCGCCGAGCGCGCGCACCCAGTCCTGCGTCTCGGGCCGCGAGGCGGTGGCGATCACCTCCAGATCCGTGAGCGCGCGCAGGAGCTGGATGGCGATCGAGCCGACGCCGCCCGCGCCGCCGATGATCAGCACCGCAGGGGCGGCGCCCGGCACCGGGTCGCTCACCCGCAGGCGGTCGAACAGCATCTCGTGCGCGGTCAGCGTGGTCAGCGGCAGGGCCGCAGCCTCGGTCGCGCCGACGCTGGTGGGCGCACGGCCGACGATGCGCTCGTCGACCAGGTGATACTCGGCATTGGTGCCGGGACGGTCGATGGCGCCAGCGTACCAGACCCGGTCGCCGGTGCGGAACAGGCTGGCGCCCTCGCCCACCGCCACGACCTCGCCCACCGCGTCCCAGCCCAGGATGGCCGGTTGGCCAGGCTCGGGCGCGCGGCGCTGGCGGATCTTGTAGTCGACGGGATTGACCGAGATCGCCTCGACCCGGACCAGCAGGTCGCGGCCCTGGGGCGCGGGCGTCTCGATCTCGATGTCCACCAGCGCGTCCGGCCGGTCGATGGGGCCCGTGGCCGTGTAGGCAACCGCTTTCATGGGTGTCTCCTTTGACAAATCCCGGTTGCCAGCGCATGTGCGAAACGGCAGCAGCGCCGCAAGTACGCACCTAAACAGCCTATAGGCACCATATGGATACCGTAATACCGCCGGCCGAGGCCGCGACGACCCGGTTCGAGCGCTACGACTGCAACGACGGCTGCCCCGTCGAGGCGGCGCTGGAGCAGATCGCGGGCAAGTGGAAGGGCCTGATCATCTACCACCTGCTGGACGGCACGCTGCGCTTTAACGAGCTGGCCCGGCGGGTGGGCAGCGTCACGCAGCGGAGCCTGACCAAGCAGCTGCGCGAGCTGGAGGCCGACGGCATCGTCCACCGCCAGGTCTTTGCCGTCGTGCCCCCGCGCGTCGACTACAGCTTGACGGACAAGGGGCGCCGCCTGCGTCCGGTGATCGAGGCGTTGCGCGCCTGGGGTGTCGACCACCCGGCCGGCCAGGGCACCTAAGCAGGGCACCTAGGCGGGGCAGCTAGACAGGACAGCTAGGCTGGGCACCTAGGCTGGGCACCTAGATCGAGGAGAGGTCCTTGGGCAGCGGCCAGATCTGCCGCTCGGGCCAGTTGCGCAGGATGTGGCGCGGCTGCATCGTCCACCCCGACGGCACGAAGTAGCGCTGGCGGGTATAGCCCCACAGCGCCATGCCGATGGCGACGACCGCGGTGATCAGCCAGCCGAGCTCCCACCAGTACAGCGTCATGCGCGTGAACTCGGCGTAGGTGATGACCAGCGGGCGCGCCATGGCCAGCCACGCGGCCACCAGCACCGGCAGCCGGTCGATCCGCATGGCCCACAGGAAGCTCGCCCCGAACAGGCCCAGCAGCACCAGGAAGTCCACGCCCGGCGGCAGCGCCTCGGCCATCCGCCCGGCGATCAGCGCGACGATGGCGATCGAGATGATGTGCAGCGGCCGCGCGGCCTGCAGCGAGAACCAGTCGCCGAACAGGTCCAACTGCCGCGCCTTGATCACCCCCAGCACCGCCAGCGTGCCGAAGAAGGCCATGTTGACCGGGTTGTCGATAAAGGCCGCCAGGAACCCGCGGGGGCTGAACCCCTCGATCGTCGCCCAATTCTCGGCCTTCGAGCCCTTGAAGAACAGGAACAGCGTGATGACCGAGAAGGTGACCATGGGCGAGATCAGCCCGGCCAGCCGGAAGCGATAGGCATAGACGAACATGCCCAGCGTCGTGCCGCCGTAGATCAGCGTGATGTACTCCAGCCCCGGCAGCGCCCGAAACTCGGGCGTCGACAGCGAGACGGCGATGGCGAAGGACACCGGGCCCAGCAGCCCCAGCATCGAGCCTGGCCAGATCATGCCCCGCCGGCGGCACAGCCATTCCGCCAGGAACCAGGTCACGATGCCCGCGACGATCATGAACGGGATCGGCCCGGTCGTGCGCCCCACGCCCCAGCCCGTCAGCAGGAAGGTGAGCGCCGCATAGCCGACCCAGCCCCAGAAGATGATCGAGACCCAGGCGACCTCGGCCTTCTTGTCGCGCTTGGGCTCGCGGACCGGCGTCTCGTGCGCCAATTCGCGCCCGTACCAGAGCCGCTTGCCGAGCGCGCGCTCCAGCGCAGCACCCAGCCGGCCGCCGGGCGCGGGATAGGCCCGCTCGGCCACGCCGCAGGATCGGTCGGTCATGCGTCCAGCACCTCCACGGTGGCGTTGCCGTTCGTGTAGACGCAAATGCTTGCCGCGATCGCCAACGCACGCCGGGCGATCGTCTCGGCCGACAGGGCGGCGCCGACCTCCTCGTCGGTCAGCGCCCGGGCGGCGGCCAGCGCGTACATGCCGCCCGACCCGATGGCGGCGATGCCCTCCTCGGGCTCCAACACGTCGCCGACGCCGGTGATGACCAGCAGTTGCCGCGCGTCCGAGACCACGAGCATGGCTTCCAGGTTGCGCAGCATCTTGTCGGTCCGCCATTCCTTGGCCAGCTCGACCGCCGCGCGCAGCAGCTGCCCCGGCGCGGCCTCCAGCTTGGCCTCCAGCTTCTCGAGCAGGGTAAACGCGTCCGCCGTCGCGCCGGCAAAGCCCACCAGCACGTCGTGGCCGCCCGGGCTCAGCCGCCGCACCTTGCGCGCGTTGCCCTTCATCACCGTCTGGGCGACGCTGACCTGCCCGTCGCCGGCCAGCGCGACCTGTCCGTCCTTCAGCACGCCGACGATGGTGGTGCCGTGCCAGCCCGGACCGCTGTTCGCCATCTGTCGCCCCAGTCTCCGCCCAACCCGGTGCGGTCCGCGCACCCTCTCTGGCCGCCGAACCCGCAACCTCGTATAGCGCCGTGGCGAGAAGAGGGAGACGCCATGCGCGTTGGTGAGAAAGAGCGTCGCACCAAGGAAACGTCCGTCTCGGTCCGGCTGGACCTGGACGGCACCGGGGCCGCGGACTGCGCCACCGGGATCGGGTTCCTGGACCACATGCTGGACCAGTTGGGCCGCCACGGGCTGATCGACCTGACCGTGCGGGCCGAAGGCGACCGCCACATCGACGACCACCACACCGCCGAGGATACGGGCATCGTGCTCGGCCAGGCGCTGGACGCAGCCCTGGGCGACAAGGCCGGCGTGCGCCGCTACGGCACGGCCTATGCGCCGATGGACGAGGCATTGGTGCGCGCGGCCATCGATCTCTCGGGCCGGCCGTTCCTGGTGTGGGACGTCGCCTTCACAGCCGACAAGATCGGGACCTTCGACACCGAACTGGTCCGCGAGTTCTTCACCGCCCTCGCCATGAACGCACGCATGACCCTGCACGTGACGTCCCTCGCCGGCGCCAACAGCCACCACATCGCCGAGGCGTGCTATAAGGCCGTGGCACGGGCGCTGCGCGAGGCGGCCGAGCCAGACCCGCGG
>JBCCMW010000052.1:0-15419 GCA_039026175.1 Pseudomonadota bacterium | reverse complement strand
GGCGCTCAGCGTCGCCACACCCAGCTCCAGGCCGTCGAACAGCGCCCGGTCCTCGGCCGACAGGGCCGCCAGGTCCAGCACCGTGCCGTTGCCCCAATGCTGCGGGTCCTCCTTGCGGGCCTGCGCCTCGGGCGACATCAGGAAATTGGCCAGCACCATCGCCCCCGCCGGCGCCGACGCGTTGTAGGGGATCGCCACGAAATGCGTGTTGCCGATCGTCCCGCCCTCCAACATGTACGACCGAACGGTATCGGGCAGCTCGAAGTTCGCGATGGCCGAGGACGCCTCGGACGCGTTGAAGCTGAAGGCCACGTCGATCTCGCCGTCGGCCATCAGCTGGCGCAGCTGCGTGCCGTTCTGCGGATAGGCCTCGCCGCTCCGCCACAGGTGCGGGGTCAGCGCATCCAGGTACGCCCAGAGCGGGGCCGCCGTCTCGGCATAGGCGGCCTCGTCCACCGGCGCCTGCAGCACCGCCGGATCGTCGACCAGCGCGAACAGCGCCTGCTTCAGAAACGTCGTCCCGGTGAAATCGGGCGGTTCGGGATAGGCGAAGCGGCCCGGATTGGCGCGCGCCCAGTCCAGCAGGGCAGCGATCGAACGGGGCGGCTCGGGCGTCACGGCGGTGTCGTGGTAGAACACGATTTGCGCCATGCCCCAGGGCGCCTCCAACCCCTCGGTCGGCACGGTAAAGTCGTTGATCACCGTCGGCTTGCCGGCCACATCGACCAGCGCCCAGTTCGGCACCTGCTCGGCCCAGGGCCCGAACAGCAGCGACGCCTCCTTCATCGCGGCGAAATTCTCGCCGTTGATCCAGATCAGATCGACGGCCCCGCCGCTGTCGACGCCCGCGGTCTTTTCGGCCAGCACGCGCGACACCGCCTCGGCCGTGTCCGACAGCTTGACGTGCTCGACGCTCACGCCGAAGCGGTCCTCGACCGTGTCGCCGGCCCAGGCGATAAAGCGGTTGATCCGCGCATCGCCGCCCCAGGCATGCCAGTACACCGTCTGCCCCTCGGCCTCGGCCAGCACCGCGGGCCAGTCGGCGGGGTCCGGCGCCTCGGCCGCGGCGGGTGCCGCGGCCAGGAGCGCGAGCAGCGCGCTGCCGAACGCGAGAGCCCGCCGGCGGAGGGCGGCGGTGCACGACCGGGCGACACGGCGCGGGGTGTGGGGCATGGGAGCGGTCATCGGCGTCCTTTCGGCCAGGGATCTGCGGGGCTTCGGCGGGCAGGCGCCTCAGGCCACGGGGGGGCGATAGCGGCCTCGCGACCCGCCCCCGCCCGCCCCGCGCCATGCGGCATCGATGGCCGTTCGGCCAGCCGCGCGACGGGGTGAGCCCAGGCTCGCGCAGCGGGACAACCCGCACGGTGCGCGACGGGGTGAGCGCAGGCTCGCGCAGCGGGGCAGGCCGCACGGTGCGCGAGGGGGCACGCCTAGGCTCGCGCAGCGGGGCAGGTCGCACTGTGCACGACGGGGCACGCCCAGGCTCGCGCGACGGGGCAGGTCGCACGGTGCGCCGCGGGGTGAGCGCAGGCTCGCGCGATGGGGCAGGTCGCACGGTGCGCGACGGGACGGGCCACAGGAGGCGCTGCGGGACACGCCGCAGGGCGTGTGGCGGGACCGGCCAAACGCGGGGTGGGGCGCGCCTGTCAGCGGGACCGGGGGAGAGACGCGGAACGGGCGGTGCATGGCTCTCGGTTCGTGCGCGCTGCGATCTGAACCGTCACAATGCAGCCCGGACGGCCCGTGGCAACGGGGCTGCGCGCGGATAGTACCCAAGGATCACGGAGTGTTCAGCGCAGCGCGGTCTGCGCTACCCGAGCGTCCGTTGGGTCAAGGCACGCCCGAAACCGCCGCGCCCACTCCCGCCGCGCCCGCCCCCGCCGCGCCCGCCCCCGCCGTGCTCGAGCCCGCCGTGCCCACTCCCGCGGCGCCCACTCCCGCCGTGCCCACTCCCACGGCGCCCATGTCCGACCCGACTCGCGCCGACCCGACTGGCGCCGACCCGACTGGCGCCGAGCCGAGTGGCGCCGACCCTCCTGACGCTGTGCCGCCGCTGGCCGGCGATGGCGTCTCTTGACCGGTCGTACCCGCGGCAGCCTCGCCGCCGCCCTCGGCCGCGCCAGCCGCCGCGGCGCGGCGGTTCAGACGCGTGAGCTTGCGCCAGCTCTTGCGAAAGGCGGGGTCGCGCTCGTGCGGCTCGCCGAACAGGCGGAACTCGATCTGCGCGTTCAGCTCGCCGCCAATCAGGATGATCACCGCCGACAGGTAGAACCACATCAGCAGCCCGACGATCGCGCCCAGCGAGCCGTAGGTCTCGTTGTAGGTGCCGAAGTTGCGGACGTAGTAGCTGAACGCCGCCGAGCCTGCGACCCACAGCACGATGGCCAGCACCGCGCCCGGCGAGAACCAACTGAAATGCGGCCGCGGTTCGGCCGGGCCATAGCGATAGAGAACCCCGATCGCCAGGATGAGCGCGCCCAGCAGGATGGGCCAGCGCGCAAGCTGGATGGCGATCTCGGTGAGCATCGAGACCTCGATCCCCGTCACCGCCGGGATCGCGGCCAGCATGCCGGGGACCAGCACCACGCCGATCAGCGCCAACACCATGACCAGCACCAGCAGCACTGTCAGCCCGTAGGCCGCGGCCATGCCGGTGATGAACCCCCGCTTGGCTGGCACCTTGAACACGATGTTGAGCCCGCGGATCAGCGCGCCCACACCCGCCTTGGCGGTCCACAGCGTGAGCGCGAGGCCCAACAGCGACGTGTAACCGAGCTGTGTGCGCCCGGCGGAGGTGATCGAGGCGACCTGGCCTTCGAGGATGCTATAGGCACCGGGCGGCGCGACCTCCTGCAGCACGGCGAGCTGGGCCTGGATGGTGCTGGGTTCCAGCACGAACCCGTAAAAGGCGACCAGCGCCGCCAGCATCGGGAAAATGGCCAGGAAGCCGTAGAAGGCGACGCCGGCGGCGATCAGCGTCAGTTCGTTGTCGCCCATCTCGCGGCCGAGCCCCTTGAACACCGCCAGCCAGTCGCGCCAGCCGAACGCGCGGATCGAGGCCGGGCGCACGGGCGCGTCCGGCGCGTCCATTGCGTCCGGCGCGTCCGTCGCGTCTGTCTGGGCCCGGGCAGCAGGGTCGGGTGCGGGCGCGTCGGCGGGGGCCACAGGCTTGTCCAGCGTCACCGACGGCGCCGGGGCGGCGGTCGCGCCGGCGGGTCGGTCTGGGGTCGGGTCGGACGGCGGTGTCATGGTGTTCCTCGCGCTCCGGGTCGACCGCGGCCGGCACCGCGCCCGCAAAGATGGGGCAGGTACCGCGCCCCGACCAGCCGTCGCCGGGTGCCGGCCGGGGCAGGGCGCGCTAGCGGCCCACCAGGCTGCGCGGCGGGGTCGGCGGGTCGAGCTGGGTCGAGCGTGGATAGGTGCGCACCCGCGGCACCCCGCCCTCGGCCAGCAGGCGCTGCATTCGCTGCCAGTACTCCAGCGTCAGCAGCTCGCCGTGCGCCTCGCGAAACAGGCGGCGCAGCGCCCGGGTCGGCAGGCGCAGGTGCGCCTCCAGCTCCTCGGGCAAAAAGATCGGCCCGTCCTCGAAGAACCAGTCGGGCACCTCCTCGTCGCCGTCGTCGCGGCCGACGTTGGTGCGCACCTTGACCTCGGTCAGCGGCTCGACGGCGTCGTAGTCGAAAAGATGCACAAAGCGCAGGCCCGAGACGCCGTAGTTCCGCCCGTCTAGGTCCCGGTTGAACACGTTCGACGCCGCGTTGTTGCGGATGCACTGGCCAAGCCGGATCACCACCGCCTCGGCATCGTCGTCCGAGCAGGCGTCCAGGTACAAGGGCACCGGGATCATCCGCCGCTGGGCGATCATGTGGCGGAAGAACACCTCGTCGCGGTGCCCCTCGATCACCGAGCCTGCGGCGGCCTCCAGCAGCTCGGCCAACAGATCGGGCGCGAACATCGCGCGGGGCAGGCTGACGTTGGAATAGATGATGTTGTCCAGCATCGAGCCGGAGCGGTTGATTTCGTGCACCAGGCGGTACTTGGCCAGCACCGAAGGGACGCCGTCCCAGCGCTCCCACTTGTAGTTCTGGGTGGGCGTGTCGCGGATCACCTTGAGCACATAGTCGAGCCCCGGCGCCGTGAAGCCGATGGCCACCGACCCGCGCGGCCCCGGCGCAAAGTCCAGCGCGGTGTCGCCCGCCTCCAGCGCGTCGGTGATCTGCTCCATCACCGCCAGCTTGCCGACGTGGTTGTAGCCCACCGTCGAGTAATGCAGCCCCTGGGGCCGCGCGGGCATCAGCCGGTGCAAAAAGTCGACCAGGTCGTGGTAGGCGTCCAGCGGCACGTGGAAGTTGGCGAGCGTCGAGGAGAACACGTGGCGCAGCGTCGTCTCGCGCGTCAGCACGGCGTCGACGTAGACCCCGGCCTCGCCGTGCAGCAGCGCCAGCGCGAACGGGTGGGCGCGGTCGTCGTCGTCCGTTAGCTCGCCCACCAGGTACGCGCCCCGATTGCGGAAGAAGCCGACACCGACCATGTCGAGCACCGCAACGCCGCGCGCGAACAACTGGTTAAGCCGCGCGGCCACCGTCGCCGCATCGCCGGCCCGGTCGCGCCAGCGCACGTCGAGCGCCGCCAGGTCCAGGACGCGATCCACAAAGGCGGCATCCACCCGGCCCGCGCGCTCGGGATTGTCGAGCCGGACCAGAAAGTCGGGCCGGCGGGCGCGGTGCGGGCGGATGCAGTGATAGTCGACCGGGGTCCAGGTATCCTGATAGACCCGCCGGCGGAGGGTGGCCAGATAGGCAAGGCCCAGCTCTGCCTCGTAGCGCTGGCCGAGCCGCGCGCGGAACCGCTCCTCGACCGTGTTCCAGAAGCCGCCGATCCGGTCGTGGGCGCGCAGGGCCCGCTGCAGCACCGGGGCGCCCTGCTCGATGCTGTCGCCGAACAGTTTGATCCGGGTCTGGCTGAGCGCGACCGAGAGCGCCCAGTCCCGGGTCTCGAACGCGCGCTTGGCCATCGCGGGGATGCGGCGCGACTGGGCGAAGTAATCCTCGAACATCGCCAGCGCCGTGGCGGCCAGCGCGTCGGCCTTGGCGCGCTCGCCCTCGGCCGCCTCGACATCGGCCAGTCCGCCGGTCGCGATCGCCGCGCTGTCCAGCGCTAGCGCCAGGCGCAGGTCGCCGCCCGCACCGGTGCCGCCGTCCCCGCCCACGGCATAGCGGCGGAAGACCGCGCTCTCGCCGATCGCGCCTCGGGTCGCTTGGGGGGCCTGTTGGGGGGCCGATGGAGGGGCAGCGGTCATGGTGGGTCCTGCGCGGGGCGGCGCCGTCCTGCTTCGTTCTGCCGCGCAACCTAACCTGGTGGCGTGGGGATGACAGCGTTGATCGGCGCGCAGGCGGCGCCAGCTTGCGCCGCCGACCCATCCTTGATCTGCCCCCGAGCGCCACACCCCCATGGCCGACGCGACGATCCTGTGGCTGCGCCGCGACCTGCGGCTGGACGACAACCCCGCCCTGCACGCGGCGCTGGCGCGCGGCGGGTCGGTGGTGCCCGTCTACGTGCTCGACCCGCTGGTCGAGGCGCAGTACGGCCGCGCGCCGAAGTGGCGGCTGTCGCGCTCGCTCGCCTCGCTCGCCGCGCGGCTGGCCGAGCGGGGCAGCCGGCTGATCCTGCGCCGCGGCGATGCGCTGGACACGCTGCGCGCCCTGGTCGCCGAGACGGGCGCCCGCGGCGTGGTCTGGTCGCGCCAGTACGACCCCGAGGCGCGCGACCGGGACGCCGCGGTGAAGACCGCGCTCAAGGCCGACGGGGTCGACGCGCAGTCGGTCAACGGCGCGCTATTGCACGAGCCCTGGACCGTCGAGACCGGGTCGGGCGGGTTCTACAAGGTCTACACGCCCTACTGGAAGGCCGTGCGCGGGCGCGATCCGGGCGCGCCGCTGGCCGAGCCCGGGGACCTGGCCGCCCCCGATGCCTGGCCCGCCAGCGACACGCTGGAGGCCTGGGGGCTGGAGGCCGGGATGCGCGGCGGCGGCGCGGTCGTCGCCCGTTTCGCCCGGGTCGGCGAGGCCGCGGCCCGCGCCCGGCTGGACGTCTTCGCAGCCGACGCCATCGCCCGCTACGGCGCGGACCGCGACCGCCCGGACATGGACGGCACCTCGGGGCTGTCCGAGCATTTCGCGACCGGCGAGCTGTCGCCCCGCCGCGCCTGGGCCGTGGGGCGCGCGGCGATGGAGCGGCTGACCGGCGCCGCCCAGGCCAGCGCCGAGGTGTTCCTGCAGGAACTGGTCTGGCGCGAGTTTTCCTACCACCTGGTCTACCACACCCCGCGCCTGGTGCACGGCAACTGGCGCGAGGAATGGGACGCCTTCCCCTGGCGCGAGGACAACGCCGACGCCACCCGCTGGAAGCGCGGCATGACCGGCTACCCGATGGTCGATGCCGGCATGCGCGAGATGTACGTCACCGGCCGGATGCACAATCGGGTGCGGATGCTGACCGCGAGCCTGCTGACCAAGCACCTGATGACCCACTGGCGGGTCGGCGAGGCGTGGTTCCGCGATTGCCTGATCGACTGGGACATCGCGTCCAACAGCATGGGCTGGCAGTGGGCGGCCGGCTCGGGGCCTGACGCCACGCCCTATTTCCGCGTCTTCAACCCGATCACGCAGGCTGAGAAGTTCGATAAAAATCAGGACTATCGAAACCGTTTCCTTGCCGAGGGGCGAAGAGACGCACATCAAGACGCGCTCGCCTATTTCGACGCGGTGCCACGCGCCTGGGGCCTCGACCCCGCACAGCGCTACCCGGCACCCGTGATCGGGCACAAAGAAGGGCGCGAGCGGGCACTCGAGGCCTACAAGAACCGGTGATCGGCCGGCCTGTCGGGCGGCGAGACGGCGCGGCAGCGCGAGAGGGGACGGATGAGAATTGGTATCGTCGGCGCGGGCATCAGCGGGCTCGGCGCCGCGCTGGCGCTGGCCGAACACCACGACGTGACGTTGTTCGAGGCGCAAGACCGGATCGGCGGCCATGCCCACACGGTCGAGGCCCGGTTCGCCGACGGCGTGCAGCCCGTCGATGTGGGCTTCATCGTCTACAACCGGCGCAACTATCCCAATCTCTGCGGTCTGTTCGAGCATCTGGACGTGCCCACCCAGTGGTCCGACATGTCGTTCGGCTTCTCGCTCAAGGGCGGGCGGTTCGAGTATGCGTGCGACAGTCTGGACAAGCTGTTCGCCCAGCGCTGGCGCGCGCTGGACCCGCGGCACGTGGCGGGCCTGCGCGAGATCCTGCGCTTTAACCGCACCGCGGGGGCGCAGCTCGCCTCGGGCCGGCTCGCGGGCCTCAGCCTGGCGGATTGGCTGGCGCGCGAGGGCTATTCGCACTGGTTCCGCGACCGGTTCCTGCTGCCGATGGGCGGGGCGATCTGGTCGACCTCGACCAGGGCGATGCTGGCCTTTCCGGCCGAGCATTTCGTCCGCTTCTTCGCCAACCACGATCTGATGACGGGCCTGGACCCGGCGCAGCGCTGGCGCACCGTGCGCGGCGGCTCGCGCGAGTATGTGCGGCGCGCGGTGGCGCGGCTCGGCCGACGCGTGGTGGCGGGCCGGCGTGCCGTCGCCGTGGCCGGCAGCGGTGCCGCGATGGCCGGCGCGCGACCCGCGCGCGTGCGCTTCGAGGACGGCGGCGTGGCCGAGTTCGACGCCGTGCTGATGGCCTGCCACGCGCCCCAGGCGCTGGCGCTGATCCAGGCCGGCGGCGCCGATCCGGTGCAGGCCAACGTGCTGGCGCGCTTTCGCACCTCGGCCAACCGCGCGGTGCTGCACAGCGATCCCAAACTGCTGCCCCGCCGACCCAAGGTCTGGTCGTCGTGGAACTTCCTGTCCGACGGCGCGGCGGCCGACGCCCGGCGCCCCGCGCAGGTCAGCTATTGGATGAACCGCCTGCAGAGCATCCCGGCCAACCGGCTGCTGGTCGTCTCGCTGAACCCCACGGTCGAGCCCGATCCCAGCCTGGTGCACGGGGAATGGGCCTGCGATCATCCGCTGTACGACGCCGCCGCGTTCCAGGCGCAGCGCCTGATGGAGGGTGTGCAGGGCCGCGGCGGGCTGTGGTTCGCGGGCGCGTGGCTCGGCTGGGGGTTCCACGAGGACGGGCTGAAGGCTGGCCTGCGCGTGGCCGAGGCGCTGGGCGCGCGCCCGGCCTGGGCGGCCGACACCGGCGCGCCGCTGGCCCCGCCCGTCGCCGCGGCGGCGGAGTAGCGCGGTGGCGCCCGCCGACACCATCGCCGACAGTGTGGCCGACACCAACGCGGTTGCGCCCGGGCCGGGGCCCGACGCGCCCGAACCGTGCCTCTATGTCGGCCACGTGATGCACCGCAGGCTCCGGCCGTTTGTGCACGGCTTTCGCTACCGCGTGTTCGCGCTATTGCTGGACATCGACCGGATCGAGGAAAGCTGCGCGCGGCTGCGCCTGCTGGCGCTCGACCGGTTCGGCCTGCTCGGCTTTCACCGCCGCGACCACGGCGCGCGCGACGGCTCGGCGCTGCGCCCCTGGGTCGAGGCGCGGCTGGCCGAGCAGGGACTGGCGCGCCCTGCGCAGATCTGGCTGCTGAGCTTCCCGCGCATCCTGGGCTATGTCTTCAATCCGCTCTCGGTCTATTGGTGCACCGACGCCGCCGGCCGGCTGCAGGCGGTGGTCTACGAGGTCAAGAACACCTTCGGGGACCAGCACCCCTATGTGATGGCGGCCGCGACCGGCGAGGACGGGGCCGCGCGCCACGAACAGGACAAGCGCTTCTTCGTCTCGCCCTTCCTGGACATGGGCCAGCGCTATCGCTTCACCGTGCATCTGCCGGGCCGTCGGCTGTCGATCCGCATCCGCCAGGGCCACGCGGGCGAGGGCCCGTCGGACGACTGGCTGATCGCCACACAGCACGGCATGCGCCGGCCGCTCAGCGACGCGGCGCTGCTGCGCGCCTGGGCTGCGCACCCGTTGATGACGCTCAAGGTGATGGTCGCGATCCACTGGCAGGCGTTAAGACTCTGGCTCAAAGGGGCGCGTTTCCACCCCTATCGCGGCGCCTATCCCCTGCCCGGCAGCCGCAGCTGGGGCGCCGCACCGGCGGCACGCGGCGCACAAAAGGGCGCAGCCGTAGGCGATCTGCCTGAAACTGCGGCAAACTGCCCGCTTCCGCAGCGCAGCACGCCCGCAACAGTGGCACAACCGGCCGAGTAACGCTGCGTTTGGGCTGGTCCGGCCCCTGACAATATCCTTAACATCACAGCACGCTGGCCCGCGTTGACAAGGAGACGGGATGACGAAACCGCGCGCCGCACACGATGGCCCCCTGCCGCGGTGGTTCGAGAGCTTCTACGGGATCCTGAAGCGGATCGAGCACGGCCGGATCGAGATCTCGCTACCCGACGGCCGCGACTTCTCGGTACAGGGCGACCGCCCCGGCCCGACCGGCCGCATCGACGTCGCCGACGACGACTTCTTCAGCCGCATGGCCCGCGAGGGCGAGAACGGTTTTTGCGAGATGTACGTCGAGGGCGGCTGGCGCACGCCGGACCTGCAGGCGCTGTTCGACGTGCTGCTGATGAACAACGATAACGTGGGTCGCAACTTCCCCGGCATGGCTCTGGTGCGCGCGTACGAGCGGCTGCGCCACTGGCTGCGCTCGAACACCCGCCGCGGCTCGCGCCAAAACATCTCGTACCACTACGACCTCGGCAACGCGTTTTACGAGGCGTGGCTCGACGAGACGATGACCTACTCCTCGGCGCTGTACTCGGGGCAGGGCGAGGCGCTGAGCGATGCGCAGCGCAACAAGTACGCCTCGATCTGCGACCGGCTGCGGCTGGCGCCCGGCGACCGGGTCCTGGAAATCGGCTGCGGCTGGGGCGGCTTCGCCGAGTACGCGATCCGCGAGCGTGGGGTGCACGTCACCGGCCTCACGCTGTCGCGCGAGCAGCACGACTATGCCCGCCGGCGCCTGTTCGACGCGGGGCTCGCCGACCGCGGCGATATCGTGCTGCGCGACTACCGCGACGAGAACGGCCGCTACGATGCGGTTGCGTCCATCGAGATGTTCGAGGCGGTGGGCGAGCGCTACTGGCCTGTCTACTTCAACGCGCTGCGCGACCGGCTGGAGGCCGGGCGTCCGGCCTGTCTGCAGGTCATCACCGTCGCCGACCGCCTGTTCGAACGCTACCGACGCGGCACCGACTTCATTCAGAAGTTCATCTTTCCAGGCGGTATGCTGCCCTCGCCCAGCGTGCTGCGGCGCGAGGCCGAACGCGCGGGTCTGCGCGTCGACGGTTCGGTCGAATTCGGCGACAGCTACTCCCAGACATTGCGCGAGTGGCGAGAGCGGTTTAACGAGCGTTGGGAAAGCCTTCGCGGGCTGGGCTTCGACGACCGCTTCTCGCGTATGTGGAATCTCTACCTCGCATCCTGCGCTGCCTGCTTCGCGGCAGGGACGACAGACGTGACACAGATAACGCTGAGCAAATCTGGGTGAGCGGGATGGCTTGACCTCGCTTTCCCGACGGCCCATGCAACTCGTGAGCGGTAGTCGGGGGGCTCGCTAGACCGCATGCTGACCTTTCGGTTCATCTGTGCCATTCTCATGGCTTGGTCGGTGAACTGGGTCATGTCCCGCCCCGAGGCGGCGCCGTTGTTGGCCGAATTGCCCGTCATGGCAACCATCGGCCCGCTCGCGGCCGCAACCGTCGGTTACGTCAACCTCGCCTCGCGCCAGGGATGGGGCGTCGTCGTCGCCGTTGCCAACGGGGTGTGGGCCGGGCTGTTGTCGATCGTCGTGTCGGGCGTGCTCTACATGGCCTGGTCGGTGGGCAGCTCCATCGCCAGCGGCGTGGTGCAGGATTTCGGCATGTTCATGCGCCTCGCGTCGGGCGAGATCGAGCCGCTGTTCGAATTGGTCGTGAACGTGCCGCTGATCATCCTGACGATCACTGCGACGTCGGTGCTGGGCGTCTTTACCGAGCTTCTGCACTGGGCCCTGGTTCGGATCCGCCGCAATCGCGAGCCGATCGAGGACGACGTCTGAGGGCGCGATGGCCGCCCGCAACCCGACGCCCCCACCGCCGCCGCCACCCGCCGCCGGCGCGGCGCGCCCGAACCGCCCGGCCCGCGGCATCGCCTGCATCCTGATTGCGATGCTGGCCATCGGGGTCAACGACAGCGGGATCAAGGCGCTCTCGGGCGACTATGCGCTGCACCAGATCATCTTCATCCGCTCGGTGATCGGCGTCGCGATCAGTCTGGTGCTGCTGCAGCGCGAGGGCGGGTTTGCGGCGCTGCGCACCGATCGGCCGTTCGCGCATCTTGCCCGGGGGCTGATGATCGTGGCGGCCAATCTGCTGTTCTTCACCGCGCTCGCCGTGATGCCGCTGGCCCAGACGACGGCGCTGTTCTTCGTCTCGCCCCTGATCATCACGCTGTTGTCGGTGCCGTTGCTGGGCGAGCGGCTGGGACCCTGGCGCCTGGGCGCGGTCGGCGTCGGTTTTCTGGGCATGCTCGTGATCCTGGGTCCCGAGATCGTGGGCGGGGGCGGCTATGGCTGGGTCGCGCTGCTGCCGGTGCTTTCGGCGCTGGGCTATGCGGGGATGCAGATCATGACACGCCGGCTGGGCGTCGCTGCCCCGGCTGCGGCGATGGCGATCTACGTGCAGGCCACGTTCGTGATCGTGTCGCTGCTGTTCTTCGCGGTCGCCGGGGACGGGCGCTTCGTCCAGAGCGTGTCCTCGGACAGTTGGCGCTTTGTGCTGCGCGCCTGGGCCTGGCCCCAGACCGGGGATCTGACGCTGTTCGTGCTGCTCGGCCTCGCCTCGGGTACTATCGGCTATTGCCTGTCCGAGGCCTATCGCGTGGCCGAGGCGGCGGTGATCGCGCCCTTCGAGTACGCGCTGCTGCCCATCGCCATCGCCACCGGCTGGCTGGTCTTCGGCGAGGTGCCGGCGCCGCGCGTCTATCTGGGGATCACCCTGATCGCGGGCGCGGGGCTGGTGGTGTTCGTGCGCGAGCGGCAGCGGGCGCTCCCCGCTCACGCCCGCCCGCCCGTCCGCCATGGCTGAGCGATCCGCAGCGCGGCAGGACCGTCCGAAACCCGGGTTTGCGGCAGCGCGAAAGGGGTGAGGACGCCCGAGCGCCCTATCATAGGACCACGCGCCGCATCGGAGACCGCATGCCCCTGTCCCTGCTCGTCGCCTACGCCGCGCCGGCGCTGCTGCTTGCGGCGCTGTACTTGCCGCTCTTCACCTACGTCACCCCCTTCTATGCCGAGGAGCGGGGCGTCTCGCTCGCGGCACTCGGCGTCGCGTGGATCGTCATCCGGCTGTTCGACGCGGTGTCGGACCCGGCTATCGGCTGGCTCTCCGACCGTACGCCCGGGCGGCTAGGGCGGCGGCGGACCTGGCTGCTGATCTCGGTGCCCGTGATCGTGCTCGGCGTCTGGCAAGCCTTCGTCCCGCCCGAGGATGCCGGGCTGACCCACGCGATCGTCTGGCTGTTCGTGCTGACGGTCGGCTGGTCGATGGCGCAGACCCCCTATGCCGCCTGGGGGGCCGAAGTCGCGCCCGATTACCGCGCCCGGACCACCGTCACCGCCTGGCGCGAGGCGCTGGTGCTGGTCGGCACCGTCGCCTCGACGTTGCTTTACGTGGCCGGCGGGCAGGGCGGCGACGGCCTTGCCTGGATCGCCATCGCGGTCGCCGTGGGCCTGCCGCTGGCCGTTCTGCTGGCGTTCTGGCGCGTGCCCGACCCGCAGGTGCCGCCCGGTGCCGCCGCGCCTGCCGGGCTCGGCTGGCGCGAGGGCCTGGCGGCGCTGGGCGCGAACGCGCCGTTCCGCCGGCTGATCGGCGCCTGGTTCGTCAACGGCGCGGCCAACGCGCTGCCCGCCTCGCTGTTCCTGTTCTTCGTCGAGCACCGGCTCGAGGCCAGCGACGACGAGGCGGGGCTCCTGTTCCTGCTCTACTTCCTGGCCGCCGTCCTCGGCGTGCCGTTCTGGAACTGGGCCGCACGCCGAGGCGCCAAGCACCGGGTCTGGGGCGCTGCCATGGTCTATGCCTGCGCGATCTTCGGCGCGGCCTTGTTCCTCGGCCCGGGCGATGTGGCGGCCTTTGCGGTGATCACCGTGCTCACGGGCCTCGCGTTCGGCGCCGACCTCGCGCTGCCGCCCGCGATCCAGGCCGACGTCGTGGCCGCCGACACGGCCGAGACCGGGGCGCGCCGGGCGGGCATCTTCTTTGCGCTCTGGCAGGTGGCCACCAAATCGGCCCTCGCGCTCGCCTCGGGTGCGGCTTACCTGACCCTCGACGCCGCGGGGTTCCAGGCGACGGGCGACAACGACGCCACCGCGCTGCTGGCGCTGGCGCTGCTCTACGCCGGTGCGCCCATCGTGCTCAAGCTGGTCGCGGTGTGGATGATGTGGGGCTTCGATCTCGATGCCCAGCGCCTGCGCGCCCTCGGCGCCGCCTGACCGCACCTGCGTGCCCGTCGCCCGGCGCGGCGACGGGACCCGTCCGACACTGCCCGAACCCAGGGTAGGCGTCGCGGCAGCGCTCGCCGCCCCCCGTCGGCTGCGCCTGCCGAGACACTGCGGCCCTTCGGGCCAGCCGCGCCGCGGCGGTTGCGGTGCCCCCGCCGGGCCTGCCGCGACACCCGCTCGATCCCGCGGTCGAGATGCCTGTCGCAAAGGCGCTGTTCGGAACCCGTTGGTGCCGCGGTGCCTATCCTGACGTGGGAGGGCGCGGGCGCTCCCGGCACCGGCGTGGACACGCGACCCGCCTTCGTGCCTTGGGGCGGGATCGTCGCGCCGCGGCGATTGCGGTGACCCCGCCGGGCCTGCCCCCACACCCGCTGGATCTCGCGGTCGAGGTGTCGATCGCAACGGTGCTGTTCACGATCCGTTTGTGCCGCGGTGCCTAGCCTGTCGGAGGAGGGCGCGGGCGCTCGCGGCACCGGCGTGGACATGCGACCCGCCTTCGTGCCTTGGGGCGGGAGCGTCGCGCCGCGGCGATTGCGGTAACCCTGCCGGGCCTGGCCCCACACCCGCTGGATCTCGCGACCGAGATGCCTATCGCAACGGCGTTGTTCAGAAACCGTTGGTGCCGCGGTGTCTATCCTGACGTCGGAGGGCGCGGGCGCTCGCCGTCTCACGTCGGCCGCCACTGCCGATACGCGACCCGCCTTCGTGCCTTGGGGCCGGGATCGTCGCGCCGTTGCAGGGGCGTGCACGGCGCTATGTGGGCGGGGGTCAGCGCGGGACCGTGTCCCAGCCGGTCATCTTGCGCACCGCCCAAACATAGGCGCGGTTGGGCAGCAGGCCGATGGTGCGCAGGATCAGCGCGAAGATCAGCGGGAAGCGGATCTCAAAGCCAGGCCGGGCCAGGCCCGCGGCGATGCGCTCGCCCGCGTCCTCGGCCTTCATCAGAAACGGCATCTCGAAATCGTTGACCGAGGTCGCGTCGGTCTCGACGAAGCCCGGGTTGATCACCGAGATCCGCACCCCCCGCGTCGCCAGATCCATCGCCAGCGCCTCGGCCATCGAGATCACGGCCGCCTTGGTGGGCGAGTATGCCGTCGCATCCGGCAGCCCGCGGTAGCCGGCGACCGAGGCCATCAGCGCCACGTGCCCGTCGGCCCGCCCGATCATGTGCGCCAGCACCGGCTCCAGCCCGTTGGCGATGCCCTGCACGTTGACCGCCAGATGCTGTGCCACGACGTCGGCCTTGAACGCCTGGGCACGCATGGGCGTGTAGATCCCCGCGTTCATCACCGCCAGCGCCAGCGGCCGCTCGGCCGTGATGCCCTCGACGATCGCCCGCATGGCCGCCACGTCGGTCACATCACCGGGGGCCGGCACGATGCTGCCCGGGTGCCCGGCGGCTTCGGCCTCGGCTTTCAGCGCTTCCAACGCCTCGGCCCGGCGGGCTGTGGCATGGACCTGCCATCCCCGCTTGGCCAGCGACAGGCACAGCGCCCGGCCGATGCCGCCCGAGGCGCCGGTCACCCAGGCCGCCCCGTCGGCGGGTTTCATGATCTTCTGCCAGATCGACATGCAATCCTCGCGGTGCTGGAGAACGGATCACGCCCCGCCGTCTGCGGCGAGCGGCAGTGCACCGCCAGTCGTCGGTGCCGGCAAACCGCCGCCGGTCGTGGTGGACAGCAGGGCGCCGCCGGCAGTGGTGAGCAGCAGGGCGCCGCCGGTCGTGGTGGGCAGCGGCGCGCCGCCGGTTCTAGTGGGCGGCAGAAGGCCGCCGGTTCTAGTGGGCGGCAGAACGCCGCCGGTCGGGCCGTCCGGCGCTGCTGTCGGGGTCGGCGGCGGGGGCATGGGTCGGCGCTGGGGCCGCCGGGCACCCCCCGCGCGCCCACCGGGGCCACGCGCGCGAAGT
>JBCCMW010000051.1:0-15665 GCA_039026175.1 Pseudomonadota bacterium | reverse complement strand
TCCACTTCATCTGCCCGCAGCAGATCGAAGACGCGCTGCATTCCGGCCTCACCACCATGCTCGGCGGGGGCACGGGGCCCGCGCACGGCACGCTTGCCACCACCTGCACGCCGGGGCCCTGGCACATCGGGCGCATGCTCCAGGCGATGGACGGCGTGCCGGTGAATATCGGGCTGTCGGGAAAGGGGAACGCCTCGCAACCCGCCGCGCTCGAGGAGATGGTCAAGGCCGGGGCCTGCGCGCTGAAGCTGCACGAGGATTGGGGCACCACGCCCAGCGCCATCGACACCTGCCTGCAGGTCGCCGACGACTGGGACGTCCAAGTGATGATCCACACCGACACGCTGAACGAGAGCGGGTTCGTCGAGAACACGGTGGCCGCCATCGCCGGGCGCACCATCCACGCCTTCCACACCGAGGGCGCGGGCGGCGGGCACGCCCCCGACATCATCAAGGTCTGCGCCCTGCCGCACGTGATCCCGTCCTCGACCAACCCCACGCGGCCCTTCACCGTGAATACGGTCGACGAGCACCTGGACATGCTGATGGTCTGCCATCACCTGGACAAGTCGATCCCCGAGGACGTGGCCTTTGCCGAGAGCCGGATTCGGCGCGAGACCATCGCGGCCGAGGATATCCTGCACGACATGGGCGCGTTCTCGATCATCGCGTCGGACAGCCAGGCGATGGGCCGGATCGGCGAGGTGATCATCCGCACCTGGCAGACCGCGCACAAGATGAAGGTCCAGCGCGGGCGCCTGCCCGAGGAGCAGGGCGACAACGACAACCTGCGCGTCCGCCGCTATGTGGCCAAATACACGATCAACCCCGCCATCGCCCACGGCATCGCGCACGAGATCGGGTCGATCGAGGTGGGCAAGCGCGCCGATCTTTGCCTGTGGGCGCCGGCGTTCTTTGGCGTGAAACCCGAGATGGTGCTGGTGGGCGGCACGATCGCCTGCGCGCAGATGGGCGATCCCAACGCCTCGATCCCGACGCCGCAGCCGGTGTACTCGCGCCCGATGTTTGGCGCGTTCGGCCGGTCGGCCGAGCGGGGGCCGGTGCACTTCGTCTCGGAAGCCTCGATCGCCGAGAGCCTGGGCCGCGACCTGGGGCTGGCCAAGGCGCTGGTGGGGGTCAAGGGCACGCGCGGGATCGGCAAGAAAGACATGGTGCTGAACGACGCGACCCCGGCCATCGAGGTGGACCCCGAGACCTACGAGGTGCGCGCCGACGGCGAACTGTTGACCTGCGAGCCGGCCGAGGTGCTGCCTATGGCGCAACGCTACTTCCTGTTCTGAGCCGAGCGGGCCGGTGCGCGCCTTCGGCGCAACGGGTTCCGGGACCTTCGGTCGGGGTGGCGGCGCCCGACACGGCGCGGGATGGGCCGACCGTCGCAGCGCTGGGGTACGGCCGCGGGCGCCGCGCCCCCAGGGTCAGTCCTCGTCGCAGAACTCGACCAGGGTCTCGCTCGCTTCCCGCAGACGCCGGCGCGCACCGTCGGCTGCGTCGGTACCGGCCGAAGGCCCCGGATCCCCGGTCGCCGGAGGCGCCGGCGAGATCGGGCGCAGGACCACGCGGCGGGTTTCGCGGTCGCGCCAGAACGTGGGATCGCCGCGGATCGCTGGCGGCAGGCGGCGGGGATCGAACACGCGGTCGCGCTGCACGGCGATCTCGACCCGCCAGTGGCGGCCTTGGCGACCGTCGATCCCGGCACGCGCCAGTTGTGCCTTCAAGGCGGCCTCCTCGGCCCGCAAGGCCTTGATGGCGGCGCGGATTTCATAGAGGGCATCGGCCGGATGGCCGTGCCGAGGTCCCGCCACGCCCGACCCGCGCCCCTGGTGCGCATCGCGGCGGGTGGCAGCCGCGTGGGCCGCGGGCCCGGCCTCGATGCGCCGGATACCCGTGGCCGCCCCCTCGCGATCGTCGAAATCGGCCATCCTCGCCAGCCCGGCTGCTGCGCTCCGCCCCACAGGATCTCGCGACATGGTCAATGATCGGTTGACAGCCGGTCCCCGTACGCGCGCCATGACAGAGACACGCGGCACGGCGGGCGAGAGGGCGATGGCCATGCGAGCGATACGGCACCGGTGTCCGGCGAAACGGTCGCGGCCACGCGTCCTCGCGACAGCGGGGCTCGCCGCCGCGCTGCTGGCGGCACCGGCCGTCCAGGCCAATACGCTGTTCCTGGAGCGGGCCAATCCCACCAACCTCTCGAACACCGTCGATATCGTGGCCGTGCCGGGCACCGACAGCGCGGTGTTTCTGCTGAACGCCTTCACCGGTGCTGTGCGCGTCCTCGACCGCAGCGACCCCGACGCGCCCGTGCTGACCACGGCCATCCCGAACGGCCAGGTGCTGGGCGACGCCGGCGCGCTGCAGGCCCTGTCGTTGGCGCCTGCACCCGATTTCCAGAGCAGCGGCCACCTCTACGTCTCGGCCGCGGCGAACGGCGGTGCCGCGGATCAGACCGGTAACGTGGTGCTGCGCTACACGCTGGACCCGGCGACGCTGTTGCTGGACGGCGCGGCGCCCCAGGCCGAGCTGATCGCCCGCATCGCCTATCCCGACGAGGCGGAGCGTAGCGGTCATGTCGGCGGCGCCATCCGCTTCGTCTCGGGCGGTCAGATGATCCTGACCACGGGCGACGGCGCGGATGGCTCGGCAGGGCCGGGCGACGATCTCATGCTGGTCGAACCCTCGATCTTCATCGCCGGCGACCCGGGCAACCCGCTCGGCTCGGTGTTCCGCTTCGTCCCCTCGGCCGCGACGCCGTTCGAGGTCGAGGCCGACATGACGCTGGCCGGGGGCGGGGACGCCGCCGACTTCCGGGTCGCGCAGGGGTTTCGCAATCCGTTCAAGGCCGACTTCGTGGCCGAGAGCAACGAGCTGATCGTCGGCGACGTGGGCCAGGACCGGTTCGAGGAGGTCAACCGCATCGATCTCGATGCTCCGGGCGCGCCGTTTTATGGCTGGCCGCGGCTGGAGGGCGAGGCGAGCTTCGACCCCGCCGCCGGCACGCCCGCCCCGCCGGGCGGCGCCGTGGACCCGTACTTTGTCTACAGCCACACCGATTTCGCGGGATCCGGCGCCTCGCCCCCACCCTTCCAAGGCGATGCGATCACCGGCGGCACGGTCTATCGCGGGCCGCTCTCGGCACTGACCGGCCAGTACGTGTTCGCCGATTTCGAGCGGGGCGACGGGGCGCCGCAGACCGTCCGCTCGTTGACCGTCACGCCCGACGGCAGCGCGCCCGAGGCGACGAGCTGGATGATCCAGCTTGCAGCCGCGGGCGACGGGCTGACCAACGCGTTGGCCTTCGGCGCCGACGGGGCGGGCACCCTGTATATCGCCGATCTGTCGGACGACATCTTTGTGGTAACCGAGGCGTCGACCATCATCCCGTTGCCGGCGTCTGGGGCACTCTCGCTCGGCCTTGTGCTGGGGATCGCGGCTGTCGGCCGCTACGCGGGGCGCCGGACCGCGCGTGCGGCAGCGGTGCGCGCATGATCCGGGCCCTGACCCTGTGCCCCGGCGCCGGCAAGGCGGGGGCCGACTGCGTGTCGCTGGACCGGGCCGGGCGCTACCGTCGCCGCGGTATGCTGGAAACCGAGGGGGGCGAGACGATCCTGCTGGACCTGGCCGAGGCGACGGAGTTGGCCCACGGCGATGCGCTTGTGCTGGAGGACGGGCGGCAGGTGCGCATCGAGGCAGCGGCCGAGCCGCTCTACGCCGTCACCGGCCTTGATGCGCGCCATCTGGCGCGGCTCGCCTGGCACATCGGCAACCGCCACTTGCCCGCGGCCGTCGAAGACGAGCGGCTGTTGATTGAGCGCGACCACGTGGTGGCCGGCATGGTGCGCACGCTGGGCGGGACGATCACCGAGGTCGAGGAGCCGTTTACCCCCGAGGGCGGCGCCTATGGTCACGGGCGCACGCACGGGCACCACCATCACTACGACCCGCAGGCCGACCCCAACGCCCACATCCCTGCGCGGCATGACTGATCCCGATGCCCCGGCCGGTGCGCCCGACGCGGCGAGACAGGATGCGGCTGGGCGCGGCGCGGCTGGGGGCGACGCGGCGGTGGTGGACGCGGCGGTGCTGGACGCGGCGGGGCTGGCGCGGTTGGCGGCGTGGCTCTCGCCTGCCTACCCGGTCGGCGGTTTCGCCTATAGCCACGGCCTGGAGTGGGCCATCGACGCCGGCGACGTGGCGGATGCGCCGGGACTGGAGCGCTGGCTCGCGGATCTGATCGCCCTGGGCGCCGGCCGGGCGGATGCGGTGCTGATCGCCCAGGCTTGGGCCGCACCCGAGGACCCTGCGGTGGCCGAACGGGCGCGCGCCCTGGCCGCCAGCCGCGAGCGGCTGCTCGAGACCGAACAGCCGGGTGCCGCGTTCGCGGCGCTCACGGCGTCGGCCTGGGGCGACGGGACGGGCGAGCCCGGGCCCTGGCCCGTGGCGGTGGGCCGCGCGGCGCGGGCGGCGGGCCTGCCGCTGGCGCCGGTGGTCACGCTCGCGCTGCAGGGGTTTGCGAGCAACCTGGCCGGCGCCGCAGTGCGCCTGGTGCCGCTCGGCCAGACCGAGGCGCAGGCGGTGATCGCCCGGCTCGCCCCGCTGATCGCCACCGTCGCTGCCGAGGCCATCGCGGCGGCCGAGCGGGCGGCCTGCGCGCCGGACGGCGATATCGCCGCGGCTGCGCTCGACGCGCAGGCGGGGGCGTGCTTTCGTAGCGATATCGCCGCCATGCGGCACGAGACCCAACCGGTGAGGCTGTTCCGCTCATGACCGCATCCGCCGACGGAGCCGACGTCGCCGACCAGACCGCCCCGCAGCGCCCCCGCTCGCCGCACGGGCCGTTGCGGGTCGGCATCGGCGGGCCGGTCGGCAGTGGCAAGACCACGCTGACGGCGGCGCTCTGCCGCCATTTCCGCGACCGCTACTCGATCGCCGCTATTACCAACGACATCTATACGACCGAGGATGCCGAGTTTCTGATGCGCGCCCAGGCGCTGCCGCTGGAGCGGATCGTCGGCGTCGAGACGGGCGGCTGCCCGCACACCGCGATCCGCGAGGACGCGTCGATCAACCTGGCGGCGGTCGCCGATCTGCGACGGCGCTTCCCCGAGCTGGAGCTGGTGCTGATCGAGAGCGGCGGCGACAACCTGGCGGCGACCTTCAGCCCCGAGCTGGCGGACATCACGCTCTATGTCATCGACGTCAGCGCGGGCGACAAGATCCCACGCAAGGGCGGGCCGGGCATCACCCGCTCGGATCTGCTGATCATCAACAAGACCGACATCGCCGACTCGGTGGGCGCGTCGCTGGCCGTGATGGACCGCGATTCGAAGCGCATGCGGGGCGAGAGGCCCTTCTTGTTCGCATCGTTGCGAAACGATGTCGGTTTAGAGGCAATCGCGTCCCACATCGAGAAGATCGGGGGACTAGCGCCCTCGGCGATGTGACATCGGCGCAACCCCGCCCGTCGCGGCGGCGGCAAGGTGACGTGCGCGAAAAGCCGTTGGAAACAGTTCATTAGCGGCGCTGTTGTGTGTTGATAAATTATTATCGTCTGGTCCGGTGCCGGCGACACCGAGAGGTTGCGATCAAAAATGCTATTGCGCACACACGCTTGTGTGTATGGAAGGAACCACCACATCCGTGGGAGTGAAGCGTGGCGTGAGGTTATGTGGTCGCAGAGGTTGGCGCTTCCGGCGACCACGCGTGTGTGCCCTTCTTCAATTAACGAAGTCTTAAAATCCCGCGCGGGCGCAAGCGTCCGCGCGAATTATTATGGGTTGTGTCGAAAACGCCCGATGTAACCATGCGTTTCAGCCCGGAAATCGCCCCCCGACGGTCGATTTCGGCGTCGCACGCCCGCTGGCCGGCGCGGCGTCACTGCGGCACCCCCTTCCGGTGCGACGGCCCGGCCGGTAACGCCGGTACGGAACCGAGGGGGAGGACCCAGATGCCGACAACGACGAAAGCCGCGATCCGGACCGACGGTGCCGTGCTTTACACCCACCGCCGCGCGCCCGCCGCACCCGGGGCGCCCAGCCTGGTGTTCTCCAACTCGCTGGGCACCGATCTGCGCATCTGGGACCCGCTGGTCGCGGTGTTGCCGGCCGACTGGGGCCTGCTCTTCTGCGACAAGCGGGGGCATGGGCTCACCCTCTCGGACGCGTCGGACTGGAGCATCGAGGATCTGGCGCGCGACGTCGCGGCGTTGATGGACGCAACCGGCACCGGGCCCAGCGTGATCGTCGGCCTGTCGGTCGGCGGGCTGATCGCCCAGGCGCTCTATGCCATGGCGCCCGAGCGGGTGAGCGGCATCGTGCTGTGCGACACCGCCGCCAAGATCGGCACCGACGAGATGTGGGACACGCGCATCGCCGCGGTCGAGCGGGGCGGTATGGCGGCCATCGTCGAGACCACGATGGAGCGGTGGTTCACGGCGCGCTTTCGCGGCGATGTGCGCGCCTCGGCACCCTATCGTGCGATGGTGGCGCGCTGCGACCCGGCCGGCTACGTGGCCACCGCCCGGGCGATCCGCGCGGCCGACTATCGCGACCGGGCCGGGGCGATCGCCGTGCCCTGCCACGCGATCGTGGGCGAGGACGACGGCTCGACCCCGCCTGCGCTGGTGCAGCAGACCGCCCAGATGATCCCGGGCTGCGGTTTCGATGTCATCGCCGATGCGGGGCATATCCCCTGTGTCGAGCAGCCGGCCGTGCTGGCGGCGCTGATCGAGGCGCATGTGGCGCGGGTGTCGGGCACACGGGTGTCGGGCACGCGGGTGTCGGGCAACTGACGCTTTTGTCCCGGCCGTCGGGCGCGCTAGGCTGGTGGCCGAGGGCGCAGCCGCAAGAGACGCACCATGGATCTGCCGACGACGCGTGAGTATAGCCGGGGCGAAGTGATCGCCGATGCCGCCGTGCACGTCTTGGGCGTCGTCGCCGCGCTCGCGGCCGTGCCAGTGATGATCACGCTGGCGGCGGTGTGGCACGACCGGGCGTCGGTGATTGTCGGCGCCTCGGTCTATGGCGCGTCGCTGATCGGCATGTTCGCCTTTTCGGCATCGTACAATCTGCTGCCGGCGCACGAGGGATTGCTGCGCGTCAAGCGGCTGCTGCGCCGTTTCGATCATGGCGCAATTTTCATCAAGATCGCAGGGACTTACACGCCGTTCGCGGTGCTGATGGGCGGCGCCGACGCGGTGACGGTGCTGATCGCGATCTGGACTGCGGCGATGGTGGGGCTGGTGCTGGTGATGACCGTGCCGCGGCGCTTCGAATGGCTGTCGCTGGCGCTCTACCTGGGCATGGGATGGGCCGCGCTGGTGGTGGGCGCGCCGATGCTGGCCTCGCTCAGCGACGCGGGCCTCGCGCTCGTGGTCATCGGCGGGTTGCTCTACACGGTGGGTGTGGCGTTTCACCTGTGGAACCGGCTGCCCTTCCAAAACGCGATCTGGCACGCGCACGTGCTGGCAGCCAGCTTCGTTTTCTATGCTGCGGTGCTTGTCGAGGTGGGCATCCAGGCGCCCTGAATTGGGGCGGTTGGGGTGCGGTTCTGTGCCTTCTGGCTCACGTTGACGCGCTCGCCGCTTGCCGAACGCGCGGCGCTCGCGCACCATTCTGCAATGCAACCTTCTGTTCGCGTGACACGCGTCCCCATGCTGAGCCGACTGTTCGCCGTGGGGCTTGGAATGCTCGTGCCGGCGCTCGCCGCGGTGTGTGCGCCCGGGACCGCCGCAGCCGAGCCGGCGCAGCCGCCGCAGCCCGCCCAGGCCGAGCCCTGCCGTCTGGCCCTGGTGCTGGCGCTCGACGTCTCGGCGTCGGTGGACGCGGGCGAGTACATCCTGCTGCGCGACGGGACCGCTGCGGCGCTGCTGTCGCCGGACGTGCGCGCCGCTGTCAAGGCGCTGGGCGGCGTCTATATCAGCGTGTTCGAATGGTCGGGTCGGCAGAAGCAGACGCTGATCCAGCCCTGGCGCGTGCTGGACGGCGACAGCGCCATCCGCGCGGTGGCCGAGCGCATCGCGACGCACCCGCGCTCGGAAAGCGAGTATCCCACGGCGCTGGGTTCGGCGCTCGGCTATGCGCAGCGTCAGCTCGCCGCGGGGCCCAGTCCCTGTAACCGCCAGGTCATCGACGTCTCGGGCGACGGCGCCAACAACCACGGCTTCAGCCCCGAGAGCGCCTACCGCGCCTTCGACTTCAGCGGCGTCACGGTCAACGGGCTGGTGGTGGCCGGCTCGGCCGGCGACGCCGTTGACTATTACCGCCGCCGGGTGATCCGCGGCCCCGCCGCCTTTGTCGAAATCGCGCGGGGCTACGAGCAATTCGAAGAGGCGATGCGGCGCAAGCTGCTGCGCGAGATCGGCGTCATGTCGCTCAGCGACGCCGACCCGGCCCGCCGCTCGCCCCACCCGTGAGCGCGCCGGATCACGCGGCCAGCGTCTCCTCCAGCACCCCGTCCAGCGCGGCGGCCAGCGGCTCGACGATCTCGGGGATCTGCGCCTCCTCCAGGATGAAGGGTGGGGCCATCAGCACGTGGTCGCCGTGCCGCCCGTCCAGCGTGCCGGCCATCGGGTAGACCATCAGCCCGCGGGCGAAAGCGGCCTTCTTCAGCTTGGCGGCAACGCCCATCGCCGGGTTGAAGGGGGTTTTGGTCTCGCGGTCGGCGACGATCTCGACACCGCGGAACAGGCCGCGGCCGCGGATGTCGCCCACGTGCGGGTGCTGGCCGAACGCGGCCTCCAGCGCGGCCTGCAGCGCGTCGCCTCGGGCGCGCACGTCGGCCAGCAGGTCGCGCTCCTCGATCTGACGCATCACCGCCAGACCCGCAGCACAGGCCGTCGGGTGGCCGATGTAGGTGTGGCCGTGCTGAAAAAAGCCGGTGCCGCCCTCGATCGTGCGATAGATCTCGCCCGAGCACAGCATCGCGCCGATCGGCTGGATGCCCGCGCCCAGACCCTTGGCAATGCACAGGATGTCGGGGCGCACGCGCTCGCCGCCGTCGGGTTCGGCGCCGGTCCAGACATTGGTGCCGCCGGCGCCCGAAACCCGCTCGCACGCGAACAGGGTGCCGGTCCGGCCCATGCCGCACATCACCTCGTCCAGGATCAGCAGCACGCCGTACCGGTCGCAGATTTCGCGGATCCGGGTCCAGTAGCCGGGCGACGCCGGCACCGCGCCCATGGTGCCGCCGACCACCGGTTCGGCGATGAAGGCTGCCACCGTCTCGGGACCCAATTCCAGGATTTTGCTCTCCAGCGTGTCGGCGGTGCGGTGGGCATAGGCCTCGGCGCTTTCGCCCGGCTGGCCCCAGCGCCAATAGTGGCACGGGTCGATATGGTGCATCGCGCCCGTCAGCATCGGCTCGTACTGACCGCGTCGCCAGCGGTTGCCCGACGCCGCGAGCGCGCCCAGCGTATTGCCATGGTAGGACTGCCAGCGCGCGATCACGTGGCGGCGCTGGCCCTCGCCCTTTTCGATCCAGTACTGGCGGGCCAGCTTCATCGCGGCCTCGGTCGCCTCGGACCCGCCCGAGCAGAAATAGGCCCGCTCGATCCCCTCGGGCGCCCGGGCGACCAGGAAATCGGCCAGTGTCTCGGCCGGCTCGGACGTGAAGAACGCGGTGTGGGCATAGGCGATGCGGTCGAGCTGGGCCTTGGCAGCCTCGGTCACCGCGCCGGCCGAATGGCCCAGGCACGACACCGCCGCCCCGCCGCACGCATCCAGGTACCGCTTGCCGCCGGTGTCGAACAGGTAGGCGCCCTCGCCGCGCGCGACGGTCGGCAGCGCGGCCTTGGTGTGGCGGGGAAAGACGTGGGACATGGCGCGCCTCGTTTCTCTCTGGGGGTAGCGGGGCGGGGTCCAGTCTAGGCCGCCGCGGGTCGATTGGCGATCATCCTTGCGTCGACGCCGCGGGCCGACGGTTGCATGCCGCAGCGACCCTGCCCCGGCTTGGTACAGCCGCCGTTGGTCGTTGGACAGGGCACGGCGCCGCCATTCCCGAAATGAACGATAAGTTCAATCTACAGTTGACATTCGCCGACCCTAAATTGCGCCGCTGGGTTATTTACCCTGTTATTTTGATAAATGGCAAAAATTTGGTTGAGTAAAGGCGTAAGTACTCAGACATACGGGACGTGGGTAGTGAGTGTTCAGAGAGCGTCGATGTTTGTGCGGATGATGTTGATCGCGGTCTTGGGATGGTGGGCGACCAGTGCTGTCGCGGCGACGATCCCGTTGATGAACCCGGATTTCGAACAGGTGGAGCCAGGCGATCCGCTGATGCCCGGTGGCTTCGGCGCGTTCAACGGCTCGATCCTGGGATGGACCGATCCGGGCAACTTCCAACAGGCCGGAACCTTCGCGCCAAACGCGCTGGCCTATCCGGGCGGCAGCAGCAACGTCGCCTTTATCACCAACGCGACGATCACCCAGAGCGTGGGCACCATCGCGGCGGACACGAGCTATACGCTGAGCGCGGATATCGGCAATCGGCTGCGCGCCTCGTCGCCCGAGGGGAGCGTTGCGGGCTTCTTCGTCGGCTCGACCGACGGGGACAGCTTTTTGTTCCCGATCCTGTCGCCCGAGGACGGCACCTTCGACCGCCAGGAATTTACCGTCAGCGCCGAGCAGCTGTCGGACTTCGTCGGCCAGCCGCTGCTGATCGCCTTCCGCGCCGACCGGCCGCAGCTCAATCTCGACAATGTCGTTCTGGAGGCGACGCAGACCGTCGTGCCGCTGCCCCCCGCGGCGCTGCTGTTGGGCGGCGCGCTGGTGGCGCTGGGCCTGCGCCAGCGGCTGCTGCCGGGGCGCCGCGAGGACGCGCCCAAGCGGCTTACCGGATCGGACCGCGGCGCTTGATGTCGGGCAGGCGCAGCCCCTCGCGGATCGCCGTCACCGCGCCGGCGGCCGCGATCAGCGCCATCCCGGCCAGACCCAGCGCATCGGGCACGTCGCCGAACAGCACCACCCCCCACCCCAGGATGTAGGCGAGGTAGCTGTAGTCGAAGGGCGCCAGCCACGCCGGTTCGGCCGACTGGTAGGCGCGGCTGAGCGCGATGTTGCCGAACAGGTTGCAGGCCGAGGCGAACATCGCGAAGGCCACGCCCACCGCCGTCAGCACCGGCCAGCCGGTCATCAGGAAGCGCATGCCCGGGTGCGGGATCTGTGGCTGCAGCAGGCTGAGCGTTACCGCGCCGACCACGCCCGAGGCCAGAAACGCCACCGCGACGGCCGCTGCCAGCGCCATGGGATGCTCGTCGCGACAGGCGCGGCGCAGCGTCAGCACGTTGCAGGCATAGAGCAGCCCCGCCATCACCGGCAGCAGTTGCCAGGCGGTGAACGCGTCGTCCCAGGGCCGCAGGATCATCAGCGCCCCGACAGCCCCCGCGCCCGCAGCCCCCAGCCGCCAGGGTCCCACCGGCTCGCCCAACACGGCGCGCGACAGCAGGGTGACGAAGATCGGATACGTGAACAGCCCCGCCGCCATCTGCGCGACCGTCAGGACCGGCGCGCCGGCAAAGTAGCAGACGATACAGAGCGTCAGGAACGATGTGCGCAGCGCCACCGGCGCCCTTCGCCGCGGCCACAGCAGCGCCGCTCCGGGGTGCTCCTGGCCCCGCTGTCGGGCCATCGCCGCCATCGCCGCCACCATGACGCCCAGCAACAGCAGGTTGAAGCCCGAGCGCAGCACCTGGAACTGCCAGAGCGAGGTCTCGGCGGCGAAGTACTTGACCAGACTGTCCTGCAGGCTCAGCAGGCCCACCCCGAACAGCATTAGCACCGCCGCGCGCGGCCGGGTCGCCGGTTCGGCTGCGGCGGGCCCGGCCGCGGTCATGCGAAGAGGTCGGCGTAGGTCTCGCGCAGGTTCTTCTTCTGCACCTTGCCCATGGTGTTGCGCGGCAGCGCGTCGACGAAGATCACGCGCTTGGGCTGCTTGAACTTGGCCAGCCGGTCGCCCAGCGCGCCGACGATGCGATCCGGCTCGCGCGGGGCCTCGGCGGCGGGCACGACGACGGCCACCACACCCTCGCCGAAGTCGGGGTGGGGCACGCCGATCACCGCGCTTTCGACCACGCCGTCCAGGCGGTCGATCTCGCTCTCGACCTCTTTGGGGTAGACGTTGAAGCCGCCCGAGATGATCAGGTCCTTGCCCCGGCCCACGATCTGCACATAGCCGTCCTCGCCGACGGTGGCCAGATCGCCGGTCACGAACCAGCCGTCGTCCGACAGCTCCTCGGCCGTCTTCTCGGGCAGCTTCCAGTAGCCGCGAAAGACATTGGGCCCGCGCACGCGCAGCATGCCGATCTGGCCGGGCGCCAGCGTCGCGCCGGACGGGCCGTTGTCCTCGGCATCGGTCACGCGGACCTCGACGCCGGGCAGGGGCAAGCCCACGGTGCCGGGCCGGCGCTCGCCCTTGTAGGGGTTCGAGCAGATCATCGACGCCTCGGTCATGCCGTAGCGCTCCAGGATCGCGTGGCCGGTGCGCGCCTCGAACTGGCGGTGCGTCTCGGCCAACAGCGGTGCCGAGCCGGCGACGAACAGGCGCATGCTGCGGCACGCCTCGGCCGTCAGCCGCGGATCGCCGAGCAGGCGGGTATAGAAGGTCGGCACGCCCATCAGCGCGCTCGCCCCGTCGGCCATCGCGGCAAACACCTCGTCGGGCGCGAACCGGGGCAGCCAGACCAGGCTGGCGCCCGCGACCAGGGTCACGTTGCAGGCCACGAACAGCCCGTGGGTGTGGTAGATCGGCAGGGCGTGGATCAGCCGGTCCTGGGCGGTGAAGCGCCAGCAGTCGACCAGCACGCGCGCGTTCGAGGCCAGGTTGTCGTGGCTTAGCATCGCGCCCTTGGAGCGCCCCGTCGTACCCGAGGTGTAGAGGATCGCGGCCAGGTCGTCGGGGCCCCGCGCGACCACCGCAGGCGCGCCTGCCGCCGGCACGTGGGCGAACAGCGTGCCGCTTGCCCCGTCGGCGCCCATCGTTTCGAGCCGGGCGCCGGTGTCGGCGGCAACCGGGGTCAGCGCCTCGGCCTTGGACGGGTCGCAGACGATCAGGGCGGGCTCGGCGTCGCGTGTAAAGAAGGCGATCTCGGCCGGCGTATAGGCGGTGTTCAGCGGCAGGAAGACCGCGCCGGCCCGCACCGTGCCGAGATACAGCATCAGCGCCTCGATCGACTTTTCGACCTGGACCGCGACCCGGTCGCCCGGCTTGACGCCGAGCGCGATCAGACAGCCGGCAAAGCGGGCCGACAGCGTGTCCACGTCGCCGTAGCTGAGCCGCCGGCCGCCCGTCAGGGTCGCGAACGGGCGGTGTTGGCGGCCCTGGTCGGCAAGGCCGAGGGCATCGGCGAGGTGGTTGGTCATCGGCATCCTCCCGGCGGTGCCGGCGCGGCGCGGGCACGCCGACCTGTCGGGCGACGCCTTACGCCCGTGTCTGCGCGCGGTCCAGCGCCAGCGAGGCCGCGCGCCAGACACGCCGCGGCTGCCCTGTCGACAGGGGGCTGCGCCAGGGCTGCCCTAGGGGTGCGCTGTCGGGGTCCGCCGCGAGGCGTCAGCCGGTGGCGGCGCGGGCCCCGGCCTTGTCCTCGGTCGGCGGCAGCAACGCCGGGGGCGGTGTCGGCGCGGGAGCGTTGCGCGCCTGGCGGCGCACGGCCGAGGACTGTGCCACCTCGGCCCGGCTGGCGAACGCCTCGTGGTTCTTCTCGATGTCGCGCAGATCGTACAGGTAGTTGACCATCACGCCGTGGCTCTCGGCCTCGCCCCGGGGCGAGCGGTCGGCGCCGGCGTTGACCCGTTCCAGCCGCGCGCCGTTGCCCAGGTGAAAGCGCGCCACCGCGTTCAGCGGCGTGCCGTCGCCCCGCTTGACCTGGGTCAGATAGCGTGCGGCCAGCCCGGCCAGCGCCTCGTCGCGCGCGGCGGCGCGGCGGGTCGCCTCGGGGCTGTCGGCGGCTTCCTCGCCGGCGGCCGGCACGGCGCCCAGCGCTGCGTCGTCGTACCCCTCGCCCCGCAGCCAGGCGGCAAAGCCCGGCACCGGGCTGAGCGTCACAAAGGTCGACAGGCGCGGGAAGTCGGCGCGCAGTTCCTCGACAACCTGCTTGATCAGAAAGTTGCCGAAGCTGATGCCGCGCAGGCCCACCTGGCAGTTCGAGATCGAGTAGAACACCGCCGTCGTCGCCTCGACTGGGGTCAGCGCGTCGCGCGTCTCGGCCAGGATCGGCCCGATCGCGCCGGGCAGCTTGGTGCAGAGCGCCACCTCGACAAAGATCAGCGGCTCGTCGCGCAGCGCCGGGTGGAAGAAGCCATAGAGCTGGCGGTCGGGCGCGGCCACACGGCGCCGCAGATCGCGCCAATCCTGGATGGCGTGGACCGCCTCGTACTCGATGATCTTCTCCAGCACCGCGGCCGGGGTCTGCCAGTCCATGCGCCGCAGCTCGAGAAAGCCGCGGTTGAACCAGCTTGCGAACAGGTGGCGGAAATCGTCGTCCAGCCCGCGCAGCGTGGGCTCGTCGCCGAGAGCGGCAAGCAGGTCCTCGCGCATCCGGACCAGCGCCAGCGTGCCGCCCGGCGCCCGGTTGAGCTGGCGCAGCAGCTCCTGGCTGCGCGGTTCGGCGGCGATGTGCAGTCCGCGTGCCAGCGCGTCCGTCGGCTCGGCCTGGTAGGCGGCCAGCGCGACGGCCAGACGCCCGGTGTCCGGCCCAAACCGCTGCGCCACCGTCAGCAAGAAAGCCTGGCGTTCGGGCAGCGGCATCGCGGCGTAGTCGTCCAACAGCGCGCTTGCCCGGGCGGTGCCCGTGACCTCGCCATCGGCGGCCAGCAGCGCCTCGGCCCGGTCGATCAGCGAGGTGGGCTCGTCCGAGCCGATCAGCGCGCGCCCCGTGTCCGAGATCCGGGCCAGCATGTCGCCAAGCAGACTACCCATCCCGTCCCTCCGCGCCGCCCCCGGGGCGTCAGCCGTCCCCCGGCACAGCGCAGCGCAGCGGCGGCGCGGGCGGGGGCCTAGTTGACCACCTCGCCCATGATCGCCGTCGGCAGCCAGGTGGCCAACTCGGGAAACAGGCAGAGGATCACGATGGCCACCACCATACACACGACATAGGGGATCGAGCCAGCGAGTATCGTTTTGAGAGGAATGTCCGGCGCGATACCGTTGATCACGTAGAGATTGAGACCGACCGGCGGCGAGATCAGCCCGATCTCCATGTTGATCGTCAGCACCACCGCGAACCAGTAGGCGTCGTAGGGCGAGCCCGCGGGAAAGATCCCGGTGACGATGTCCAAGAGGATGGGTGCGGCCATCAGGATCACCGCCACCGGCGGCAGGAAGAAGCCCGCAATCAGCAAAAACAGGTTGACCGCGACGATCACCACCCAGGGGTTGGCCTCCATCTGTTGGATGTTGGCGGCGATGGTCTGGGTGATGAACAGCGACGACAGCATATAGCTGAACACGCCCGCAGCCCCGATGATGAACAGGATCATCACGCTCTCTTTGGTGCTGTCGCGCAGCACCACCCAGAGATCGGCGGGGTTCCACAGCTTGTAGATCACCACCGCGATGCCGAGGCACATCAGCGCGCCGACGGCTGCGGTTTCCGACGGTGTCGCGATGCCGCCGTACATGGCGTAGAGCACGCCGACGATGATCACCAG
>JBCCMW010000050.1:0-15667 GCA_039026175.1 Pseudomonadota bacterium | reverse complement strand
GGCTCGGTGATCCACGCGATGCACCACGAACAGGACATGCGCCGCATGGGTGGGCTGAAAGGCAAGCTGCCGGCGACTTATGCGATGATGCTGATCGGCACGCTGGCGATCACCGGGGTCGGGCTGCCGCTGGTCTATGCGCTGCACATCCCGATCGGGCTGGCGGGCTTCATCTCGAAGGATGTGATCATCGAGGCGACCTTTGCCGCCGAGGGCGGCATCGCGATGCTGGCGTTCGGGCTGCTGCTGGTGTCGGCGGCGCTGACCTCGTTCTACTCGTGGCGGCTGATCTTTCTGACCTTCTGGGGCGAGACGCGGGCCGACCATCACACCTTCGACCACGCGCACGAGAGCCCGCGCGTGATGATCTGGCCGCTGTACCCACTGGCCGCAGGCGCGGTGTTCGCGGGCATCGAGTTCTATCAGTCGTTCGTGGGCGAGCACGAGGCGGCGTTCTGGGGCGCCTCGATCTTCAACCTGGTGGCCGACGGCGAGGAGACGATCCTGGAGGCCGCGCACCACGTGCCCTCGCTCGTCAAAGCCTCGCCGTTCCTGGCGATGCTGCTGGGGCTGTTCGTTGCCTACCGTTTTTATGTCGCGCGGCCAGGGTCGGCCGACGCGTTCGCCAAGCTCAACGGCGTGCTCTACGACCTGTCGTTCAACAAGTGGTACTTCGACGAACTCTACACTGCGATCTTCGTGCGCCCGGCCATGGCGCTCGGCCGCTTTCTCTGGCGGCGCGGCGACGGGGATACGATCGACGGCGCCATCAACGGCCTGGCCTTCGTCGTGGTGCCCAGCCTGGTGCGGACCGCCGGGCGCATGCAGTCCGGCTACATGTTCCACTATGCCTTTGCGATGCTGATCGGGGTCTCGCTGCTGGTCACCTGGTTTGCGTTCGGGGGAGGCGGCTGATGACCGATCTGCCGCTGCTGACGCTGGTGCTGATCATTCCGGCGCTGGGGGCGCTGATCCTGCTGGGCTTTCTCCAGGGCGACGACGAGGCCGCAAACGGTAATGCCAAGCGGCTGGGCCTGTTGGTGACGCTGTTCACCTTGGTGCTGTCGATCCCGCTGGCCGCCGGCTTCGACCCGGGCGACCCCGGCTTTCAGTTCGTCGAGGATGGCGTCTGGTTCGCGGGCCTCGGCTACAAGCTGGGGGTCGACGGTATCTCGCTGCCCTTTGTGTTGCTGACGACCTTCTTTTTTCCGCTCACCATCGCGGCGTCGTGGCACGTCGAGCACCGGGTCAAGGAGTACATCGCCGCCTTCCTGCTGCTCGAGACGCTGGTGATCGGTGTCTTCGTCAGCCTGGACATGGTGCTGTTCTACCTGTTCTTCGAAGGCGGGCTGATCCCGATGTTCCTGATCATCGGGATCTGGGGCGGCAAGGAACGGATCTACGCGGCCTTTAAGTTCTTCCTCTACACGCTGCTCGGCTCGCTGCTGATGCTGGTGGCGATGCTCTACATGTACTTCGATGCCGGCACGACCGACATCGTGGCGCTGCTCAACCACCAGTTCAGCTATGAGGAGTTCGACATCCTGGGCTGGCAGATCGTGGGCGGGGCGCAGACGCTGATGTGGCTGGCCTTCTTTGCCAGCTTTGCGGTCAAGATGCCGATGTGGCCGGTGCACACCTGGCTGCCGGACGCGCACGTCCAGGCGCCCACCGCAGGCTCGGTCATCCTGGCGGCGATCCTGCTCAAGATGGGCGGCTACGGGTTCCTGCGCTTCTCGCTGCCGATGTTCCCGGTGGCCTCGGAGCTTATGCAGGACTTTGTGTTCTTCCTCAGCGTCGTGGCGATCATCTACACCTCGCTGGTCGCGCTGATGCAGGAGGACATCAAGAAGCTGGTCGCCTACTCCTCGGTCGCGCACATGGGCTTTGTGACGCTGGGGATCTTTGCGGCGAACCAGCAGGGCGTCGATGGCGCAATCTTCCAGATGATCAGCCACGGCTTTATCTCGGGCGCGCTGTTCCTGTTGGTCGGCGTCGTCTACGACCGGATGCACACGCGCGAGATCGCGGCCTATGGCGGGCTGGCCGAGCGGATGCCGATCTACGCCGCGGTGATGATGCTGTTCACGTTCGGCAACGTCGGGCTGCCCGGCACCTCGGGCTTTGTCGGCGAGTTCCTCACCATGATGGGCGCCTTTCAGGAGAGCACCTGGACCGTGTTCGGCGCGGCGACGGGCATCATCCTGTCGGCGGGCTATGCGCTGTGGCTGTTCCGCCGGGTGGTGCTGGGCCAGCTGATCAAGCAGTCGCTGCAGTCGATCCAGGATATGGACGGGCGCGAGGAGGCGATCATCGCCCCGCTGGTGGTGCTGACGCTGCTGTTCGGCGTCTACCCCTCGCTGGCCACCGAGTTCTTCGGCCCCAGCGTGGCCGCGCTGATCGACAGCGTGACCGCGGCGCAGGAGACCGCCTATGCCGAGGGCGTGTTCGGCGATCCGGTCACGCTGACGGAGCTGGAGGAATGACCGTCGATCTGACCATCGCGCTGCCGGAAATCGTGATGGCCACGGGCGCGATGACGCTGTTGATGCTGGGCGCCTGGGGCGGGGGCGACGCGCAGCGCCATACCGTGACCACCGGTGCCGCGCTGTTGATGCTGCTGGTCGCCGCGCTGGTCGCGACAATCAACACCGGCGAGCGCACGGCCTTTACCGGCGCCTTCGTCGACGACGGGTTCGCGCGCTTTGCCAAGGTGCTGATCCTGCTGGCATCGGCGGTGATGCTGCTGTTGGGCCGCAGCTATCTGGAACGGCGCGGGATCCTGCGGTTCGAGTATCCGGTGCTGATCGTCCTGGCGACGCTAGGCATGATGCTGATGGTCTCGTCAGGCGGGCTGATCCCGCTTTATGTGGCACTCGAGCTGCAGTCGCTCTCGCTCTACGTCGTGGCCGCGATCAACCGCGACAGCGCGCGCTCCACCGAGGCGGGGCTCAAGTACTTCGTGCTGGGGGCGCTGTCCTCGGGGCTGCTGCTCTATGGCGCCTCGTTGGTCTATGGCTACACCGGCACCACGGCGTTCGACGGGATCGCCGCGGTGGTCGAGGTCGAGGGCGTGTCGCCGGGCCTGACCTTCGGGCTGGTGTTCCTGTGCGCGGGGCTGGCGTTCAAGGTGTCGGCCGCCCCCTTCCATATGTGGACGCCGGACGTCTACGAAGGCTCGCCGACACCAGTGACCGCGTTCTTTGCCACCGCGCCCAAGGTGGCGGCCGGTGTGCTCTTTGCCCGAGTGCTCTACGATGGGTTCATCGATGCCGCAGCGGCTTGGCAACAGGTGCTGGTGTTCGTCGCCGTCGCCTCGATGTTCCTGGGCGCGGTCGCGGCGATCGGGCAGAGCAATCTCAAGCGGCTGCTCGCCTACTCCTCGATCGGGCACATGGGCTATGCGCTGGTGGGCCTCGCCGCCGGCACGCCGGCGGGGGCCGGGTCACTGCTGGTTTACCTCGTGATCTACTCGGTCATGAACATCGGCACCTTCGCCTTCGTGCTGTCGATGGAGCGGGACGGCCAGCCGACGACGGCGATCGAGGATCTGGCCGGCCTGTCGCAGCGCGCGCCGGCACAGGCGCTGGGCCTTGCGATCCTGATGTTCTCGCTGGCCGGGCTGCCGCCGATGGTCGGCTTTTTCGCCAAGTTCTTCGTGTTCAAGGCGGCGGTCGACGCGGGGCTGGCGGCGCTGGCGGTGGCGGGGGCCATCGCCTCGGTGATCAGCGCCTACTACTACCTCAACATCGTGCGGCTGATGTACCTGGCCGAACCTGGGCGTCTGCTGACGGTCAACGCGGGGCCCATCCAGCAGACCGTGCTGGTCGGGTCGGCCGTGCTGATGGCCGCGGGCTGGCTGCCGTTCCTGGGCGGCTTCGGCCTGCCCGACGCGGCCGAGGCCGCCGCCGCGTCGCTGCTGCGGTGAGCGGGGCGCTGCAGGCCCCGCCGACGGGCGACGTCGACCGGCCGGCCCAGACCGTGTGGCTGGACACTGTCGACAGCACCAACGCCGAGACCGCACGCCGCGCTGCCGCGGGCGATCCGGGCCCGCTGTGGGTGGCGGCGCGGCGCCAGACCGCGGCCCGCGCGCGTCGGGGCCGGACCTGGGCCATGGGGCAGGGCAACCTGGCCGCCAGCCTGCTGATCCGCCCCGCCATGCCGCCCGCCACGGCGGCGCTGGCGTCCTTTGCCGCCTGCCTCGCCGTCGGCGAGCTGCTGGACTATGCGGCGCCCGGGCACGATGTGGCGTTCAAATGGCCGAACGACGCGCTGCTGGACGGGTGCAAGGTCGCGGGCGTGCTGCTCGAGGCCGCCTCGGCCCGCGAACGGGTCGCGTGGCTGGTGATCGGTATCGGCGTCAACCTGGCCGAGGGACCGCCGCCCGATGCCCTGCGCCCTGGCGCGACGCCCCCCATCGCGCTGGCGGCCGCCACCGGCCGCGCGCCGACCCCGGAACAGGCGCTCGCCGTGCTGGCGCCCGCGCTGGCGCGGTGGCTGCACAGGCTCCAGCACGAGGGCTTCGCGCCGCTCCGCCGGGCCTGGCTGGCGCGTGCGGCCCGGCTGGGCGAGACCATCGGCGCGGGCCTGGCCGACGAACGGCTGGAGGGGCGGTTTGTCGATGTGGACGACACCGGCGCGCTTGTGCTTATCACCACCGGGGGGCACCGCCGCGTCGTGACCGCGGCGGACATCTTCTTTCCGGGCTAGGGCGATGCTGCTTGCCATCGATGTCGGCAACACCAACACGGTCTTCGCCGTGTTCCGCGACGGCGCTGCCGCCGGCGAATGGCGCTGCAACACCGAAAAGGTGCGCACCGCCGACCAGTACTATGTGTGGCTGAGCCAGCTGATGGAGCATGCAGGCGTGCCCGTCACGGCCATCACCGACGTGGTGGTGTCCAACGTCGCGCCAGCGGTGCTGTTCAACATCCGGGTGCTCTGCGACCGCTACTTCGGCACCCGGCCGCTGGTGGTGGGCCGCGCCGAGTGCGCGCTGCCCGTCGCCGTGCGCGTGGACAACCCCAGCGAGGTAGGCGCCGACCGGCTGGTGAACACGGTCGCCGCGTTCGAGCGCTACGGCGGCAACCTGGTGGTTGTGGATTTCGGCACCGCCACCACCTTCGATGTGGTGGGCGCCGACGGGGCATACGAGGGCGGCGTGATCGCGCCGGGGGTGAACCTCAGCCTGGATGCGCTGCACGGCGCCGCGGCGCACCTGCCGCGCATCGACGTGACTAAGCCGCAGCGCGTGCTGGGCACGAACACCGTCGCCTGCCTGCAATCGGGCATCTACTGGGGCTATGTCGGCCTGATCGAAGGCATTGTCGCGCGCCTGTCGGCCGAGCGCGGCGCGCCCATGAAGACCATTGCCACCGGCGGGCTGTCGCCGCTCTTCGCACGGGGATCCGAGGTGATCGAGACGGTCGATCCAGACCTCACCGTCCGCGGTCTCGTGCTCATCCATCGTTACAACACGGAACGCACCGACGCATGAAAGACATTGCAGGGGGACCGCTGGTCTATGCGGCGCTTGGCGGCGCCGGTGAGATCGGCATGAACAGTTACATCTACGGCATCGGCGAGGAGGCCGAGCGCCAGTGGATCATGGTCGATCTGGGGATCGGCTTTGGCGACATGGACACCGCCCCGGGGGTCGAGCTGATCGTCCCCGACATCAGCTTCGTCGTCGAGGAGCGCGCGCGGCTGCAGGGCCTGTTCGTCACCCACGGCCACGAGGACCATATCGGCGCCATCCCGCATCTGTGGGACCGGCTGCAGGTGCCGATCTACGCCCGCCCCTTCACCGCCGAGCTGACGCGGCGCAAGCTGCAGGAGGCGGGCATGGACCCCGGCGTCGTGCGCGAGGTGCAGCACGGCGAGCGCGTGCGCGCCGGCGCCTTCGAGGTGGAGTTCATCAACGTCACCCACTCGATCCCCGAAGCGTCGATGCTGGCGATCCGCACGCCCGCGGGTCTCGCCGTCCACTCGGGCGACTTCAAGATGGACGTCGACCCCCAGGTGGGCGAGCCCTTCGATATCGCGCCGTTCGAGGCACTGGGCGACGAGGGCGTGCAGGCGCTGGCCTGCGACAGCACCAACGTGTTCCTGCCGGGGCACGCGGGCTCCGAGGCCGAGGTGGTCGACAATCTGGTGCGCCTGATCCGCGCGGCGCCCCGCGCGGTGGCCGCCACCTCCTTCGCCTCGAACGTCGCGCGCCTGCGCACGCTGGCGATGGCGGCGCGCGAGGCCGGGCGGGCGGTCGTCGTCGTTGGCCGGGCGATGCGCCGCATGATCGAGGTCGCGGTGCTGACGGGCCTGATCAAGGACTTCCCCGAAACCGTGCCCGACGATCGCGCCACCGAAATCCCAGACGAGAACCTGTTCTACCTGGTCACCGGCAGCCAGGGCGAGGCACGCGCCGCCCTGTCGCGCATCGCCGCCGGCACGCACCCCACGGTCAGCATGGGCGAGGGCGACACGGTGCTGTTCTCGTCCAAGACCATCCCGGGCAACGAGGCGGGCATCTACCGGCTCTACAACCGGCTCTCCGAGCGCGGCATCAAGGTGATCGACGGCGAGATGGAGCGCATCCACGTCTCGGGCCACGCGCGGCGGGACGATCTGGCCCGGCTTTATGCGGCGCTCCGCCCGCGCGTGGCGGTGCCGCTGCACGGCGAGCATCGGCACCTCGTCGAGCATGCCGAAAGCGCGCGCGGCTGGGGCGCGAGCCATGCCGTGGTGGCGCCCAACGGCACGCTGGCCCGGCTCGACGGCAACGCCCCCGGCTTGGTCGATGACTTTGGCGCGGGCCGCATCTACCTGGATGGCACCGTGCACGTGGGCAGCCACGATGGCGTGATCCGCGAGCGCCTGCGCCTGGCCCGGCTCGGTCTGATCGTCGTGTCGGTCGTGATCGACGAGGACGGCGAGCTGATCGCCGACCCCGAAGTGACGGCGATGGGTCTGCGCCTGGAAGACGACGACTGGCCGCGCCCGCTAGAGGCGATGGTGGTGCAGGCCGTCGACCGCGCGCTGGACGATGCGTCGCCCAAGCAGCTCAAGAGCGACGGCGGGGTCGAAGACGCGTGCGTGCGCGCGGTTCGCCGGGTGGCGGCCAAGCGGCTCGGCAAGAAGCCGCTGGTGACGGTGATGATCCACCGGCTTGAGGACTAGCCGGTCAGCGACAGGGAGACGGCCATGGGTGCGTTCGACGAGGACCTGTTCCTAAAGGGGCTGGAACAGCGCAAGGCGACGCTGGGTGCCGCGTATGTCGAGCGCAACCTCGCCGCGGCCGACGATTTCTCGCGCCCGTTTCAGGAGGCGATGACCGCCTGGTGCTGGGGGTTCGGCTGGGGCGACGACGTGATCGACGCCAAGACGCGCAGCATGATGAACCTGGCGATGATCGGCGCGCTCGGCAAAATGACCGAGTGGGAGATCCATTGCCGCGGCGCGCTCAACAACGGCGTCAGCCGCGACGAGATGCGCGCCATCATCCACGTGGTCGGCATTTACTGCGGCGTGCCCCAGGCGCTGGAGTGTTTCCGCGTTGCCAAGCGCGTTTTGGCCGATCACGAGGCCTGACGGGCCGGCCACCAAACGACCCGACCGCCCGACCGCGCGTCGCCGATCTGCTGGGAACACAGAAACCGCGCTTGCGCCGCGCCCGTCTGTCGGCAATCACCGCCTGGCGTGCCGGTCCCGATCCGGCGGCTCCTTAGGTTCAAAGGGTCCAGGGGCCGGGGATCAGGCAGCCTTGCTGGCGAGATCCTCGGTCGCCGGGAGGTCGGTCTCGGTCTCCGGCGATGCATGATCGGTCTCGGCTTCTGCGCTGTCGGCGCGCTTGCCGGCCTTTTTCAGCATGTGCTCGGGCACAGGGCGCAACAGGAAGGCCGGTACATGGTCGCCGAGCCCTACGACCGGCCTGTCGCCGCTGCGCGCAGCGCGGCGATTGCCCCGCCGCTCGTCGCGCCGCTCGTCACGCCGTTCCTCGCGACGGTCGTCGCGGCGCTCGCGCTTGCGCTCCTCGCGCGCGGGCGTCTCGGCCGCCTGTGCGGCGTCGGCCGTCTCGACCCGCGCGCTCGGCTTTTCGCCGCGTCGGCGGCGGCTGCGCCGCTCGTCGCTCGCCGGCGCCTCGCCAGGCTCGCGCGTGGGCGCGCGCGCCGAGGCCACGCCCTCGGGCAGGTCGATCCCGGGGATCGCCTTGCCGATCAGATCGACGATCCGCTCCAGATACTTGTCGTCCGACGGCGTCGCGATGGTGAAGGCCGTGCCGTCGCGCCCGGCGCGCCCCGTCCGTCCGATGCGATGGACGTAATCCTCGGGATGCGTCGGGACGTCGAAATTGACCACGTGGCTGACGTTCGGGATATCGAGCCCGCGTGCGGCGACGTCCGAGGCGACGAGGATCGCAATCTCTCCGTTGCGAAAGCCGTCCAACGTCGCCATGCGCACCGACTGGTCCAGGTCGCCGTGCAGCGCGCCGGCGTTATAGCCGTGCTTGCTCAGCGACTTGAACAGCGTGCCGACGTCGCGTTTGCGGTTGCAAAAGACGATGGCGTTGCGGAACGCCTCGCCCTCGCCGTCGATCAGCCCGCGCAGCACGGCGCGCTTCTCGCTCTCGGCCCGGTCGCGGCGGCTCGGCGTCAGGCGGCACAGGCCCTGGCGGATCGAGGTGTTGGTTGTCGCCTGCTTGGCGACCTCCACGCGCACGGGCGTGTGCATGAACGTGTCGGTCAGGCGCGCGATCTCGGGCGCCATGGTGGCCGAAAAGAACAGGGTCTGGCGCTTCAGCGCGTTGGTCAGATTGAAGATCCGCTCGATGTCCGGGATGAAGCCCATGTCCAGCATGCGGTCGGCTTCATCAACGACCAGGATCTCGATCCCCGTCAACATCAGCTTTCCGCGCTCGAAGTGGTCGAGCAGGCGGCCGGGGGTGGCGATCAGCACGTCCACGCCGCGGTCGATCAGCCGCTCCTGCGCGGCGAAGTTCACGCCGCCGATCAGCAGCGCCATCGAGAGCTTGGTGTTCTTGCCGTACGTCTCGAAGTTCTCGGACACCTGGGCGGCGAGTTCGCGTGTCGGGCAAAGGATCAGCGAGCGCGGCATGCGGGCGCGGGCGCGGCCCTTCTGCAGCAGCGTGATCATCGGCAGCGTGAACGAGGCCGTTTTGCCGGTGCCGGTCTGCGCGATGCCGATCACGTCGCGGCCCTTCAGCGCTTCGGGGATCGCTTCGGCCTGGATCGGCGTGGGTTGAGGATAGCCGGCGTCAGCGACGGCGGCGAGCACCTTCGGGTCGAGTTCGAGGTCGGTGAAGAGCATGAAGTCCTTTTGGGCTGCTGCTGCTGGACGTGCGGCATTTACATGATGGCCGCGGTGTACAGAGCGGCCCCGGTGCCCGTATTGGCACCTACGATGCTGCGCATATGCGCCGATGACTGCGTGAAGTCAATTAAAACCCGACGGTTATCCGGTATCCCGCCCGCGCAAGGCCGCTTTCTTGCGGTGTCGCTTGCCGGGCAATCGGGTCTGCCCGCGCACGGTGACACCCGCCGCCGGATCCGGTCGCGCCAGCGCGGCTGCACCGCACGCCGGGACGGCGGCACGCGTTTCACGCGACGGCCCGGCCCCGCGCGGCGGTTCGTGCGGGCGCCACACCAGAGCCGGGTGTCGGGGCCGGGTGACGGGGCCAGGTGTCGGAGCCGGGTGACGGGGCCAGGTGTTGGGGCCAGGTGTCGGGGCCGGGTGTCGGGGCCGGGTGTCGGGGCCGAGTGTCGGGGCCGGGCGCCGGTCAGGCGGCGATCCGCTTTGGCTCGGCGTCCGTGGTCGACCCTTGGGCGAACTTTTGTATCTCGGGGTGGAGCTGGAAGAACTCCAGCACCCTCAACTGCTCCTGCGCCTCCTTCGAGAGAATGTTGACTTGCGCGCCCATGCGCTGGGCGCTGGCGACATTGGACCGGATCAGATCGCTCAGCCGCAGCACGGCGGTGTTGATCTGTTCCGCCCCGGTCGACTGTTCCCGGGTTGCGACCGAGATGTCGCCGACCAGGCCCGCAGTGCGCGAGATCATCGGCACCAGCCGCTCGATCCGCGCCGAGGCCTGGTCCGACACCTTGAGCGTGTTGACCGAGAGCTGCGAGATTTCCTCAGCGGCAGCACGGCTCCGCTCGGCTAGCTTGCGCACCTCGGAGGCGACGACCGCGAAGCCGCGGCCATGCTCGCCCGCCCGTGCCGCCTCGACCGCGGCGTTCAGGGCCAACAGGTCGGTCTGCCGCGCAATTTCCTGGATGATCAGGATCTTCTCGGCGATCGACTTCATGGCGTCCGAAGCCTCGACAACGGCGCGCGCGCTTTGCGACGCCTCGTCGGACGCCTCCTGCGCCAGCTTGTTGGTCTCGCTCGCGTTTGCGGCACTACGCTCGAGGTTGGCGCTGATCTCCTCGACCGCGCTCGAGGCTGTTTGCACCGCGTCGGACTGGCGCTGGCTGGCGTGCACGATGGCCTGCGATTCCTGCTGCAGCGCCGCCGCTTCCTGGGCGACGTTCCGGGCGCCGCAACGCGCTTTTTCGAGGACGTCGCCGAGCGACAGCGCCATGATCTGGAACGCGTGCGTCAGCCTGTCGTAGATTGACAGAGGCACCACTTTTTCGGTGATGTTGCCAGCAGAGACCCGGTCCGCCACCGACGCGATGTTGTTGAGATAGCCAGCGACACCGACCACGTCGGAGAGGATCTTGCCGATTTCGCCGCCCGGCGCCCGTTCGGGGAGTTCGATGTCGATTTCGCCTTGGCGCAGACGGCCGAGCGTTTCGATCACCAGGGCCACGTTGCGGCTGAAGGTGCGGAGCATGATCACCGTCGCGAACAGCGACATCATCACCGATGCCGCGGCGATCATGATCATGGTGTCTGCGCTGTCCTGCTCGGCGATCAGCACGGCCTCGACATGCGCCTCCGCGTTCTCCAGCAGGCTCTCCGACACCACATAGATCTGGTCCAGGCGCGTCGTTGCGGTGTCGAACCAGACCTTGCCGTCGATCTGTCGACCGTCTTGGGTGTCGGCGATCGTCGCGAGGACCTCGCGCCACTCGGCGATCTGGGCGATGTGGGGTCCGCTGACGGTCTGTTCGTAGAGGGCGCGGATTTCGGGCGAGGCCTGGGCGAGGAACTGGCCCATGGCGTTTTGCTCGCGCGCGCGGCGCTGGGCATAGGCCTTGAACGTCGCGCTCTGCACCTGGCCGTTGGCGGCCTGGTTGAACAGGGCGGCACCCAGGGCGCGCTCCAGCCCGCCATGCTCCATCGCCTGTACCAGAAAGGCGAACGAGGTCATCTTCATCGCCGACGTCGTGTCGGGCGCGACCGCGATCGCGGCATAGAGGAGCTTGATCATCTGCTCGATCTCGCCCGTGTAGAAGGCGATGTTGGCCGGCAGGGTGACACCGCCGCCGTCGACGGCGCTGCGATGCGCGGCGATCTTGTCCGGCAGGGCGGCCAGCGCCTGCACCGCCTCGCCGATCTCGGGCACCGCGCGGTCGATGCCACGCTGTTGGATGACGGCCAACAGCTGGGCCACCGCCGCATCGGTCGTCGGGCGATGCTGGTCCAACGCCGCGCGGTCGGCGGCCGCCCCGCCCGAGGAGAGCATCGCGACCGTGCGCCCCCGCTCGACCTGCATCATGTGGATCGCGGCGTTCAGCTCGCCCGACAGCGGCACGATCAGCAGCCGTCGCTCGGTCTCGCTGACCTTGCGGTCGCTCTCTACCACCACGGCGCCCAGACCAGCCAGAATGACCGCGATGAGCATCGACAGTAGTAAGGTGATCTTTAGTTTAAGACTCATCGTACTCTCCGACGGCGCGCACCGGTAGCCGGGGTGACTGAAGGCCATCGTAGCTGTAAGGACCAGGCATTAAGGAAGCTTTTCGACCGGAGCGCGACCTCGCTGTGCGCCCGCCACGCCCGCGCGACCGCTGCCGGGCGCGTCGCCGAGGCGCCGGCTCGAGCGGCCTTGGGCGCTAGACCAGCGTCTCCTTCACCGCGCTCAGCGTGACATCGGGGTGGTCGCGTTCGGCGCGGTCGATGTCGAACTGGATGCGGGTCAGGAACACCGGGTCGCCGTCGTGGTCGGCCGCCATCTGGCCGCGGTAGGCCTTGAGGAACGCCTCCACCGCCTGGGCCGGGCCCGAAACCCAGCGCGCCGAGGTGTACTGGGTGGGCTCCATGCGCACGGGCAGGCCGTATTCCTGCTCGATCCGGCTGGCCAGCACCTCGAACTGCAGCGGGCCGACGACGCCCACGATAAAGCCCGAGCCGATGGCGGGCTTGAAGAGCTTGGCGGCCCCCTCCTCGGCGAACTGGGTCAGCGCCTTGTCCAGGTGCTTGGCCTTCATCGGATCGCCCGCGCGCACGGCCTGCAGCAGTTCGGGCGCAAAACTGGGGATGCCCTGGAAGCGCAGGTCCTCGCCCTCGGTCAGCGCGTCGCCGATGCGCAGCTGCCCGTGGTTGGGAATGCCGATGATGTCGCCGGCCCACGCGTCCTCGGCCGTCTCGCGCTCGGCCGCCAGGAACAGCACGGGGTTGGACACGGCGATCGGCTTGCCGGCGCGCACGTGGCGCAGCTTCATGCCCCGCTTGAAGTGGCCCGAGCAGAGGCGCAGGAACGCCACCCGGTCGCGGTGCTTGGGGTCCATGTTTGCCTGCACCTTGAAGACGAAACCCGAGACCTTGGCGTCCTCGGCGCCGACCTGGCGCTTGTCGGTCAGGCGCGGCTGGGGCGGGGGGGCGAAGGTGGCGATGCCCTCCATCAACTCGCGCACGCCGAAGGAGTTGAGCGCCGAGCCGAACCAGATGGGCGTCATCGACCCGGCCAGGAACGCGTCGTGGTCGAAGGCGGGCAAAAGCGCGCGCGCCATCTCGACCTCCTCGCACAGCGCTGCGTGCCGCTCGAGCGGCAGATGCTCGGCCAGGCGCGGGTCGTCCAGCCCGTCGACGGACAGGCTCTCGGCCACGCGGTTGCGGTCGGCGCGGTCCATCAGCTCCAGCCGATCGCGCATGAGGTCATAGGCGCCCAGGAACGCGCGCCCCATGCCGATGGGCCAGGACGCGGGACAGACGTCCAGCGCCAGCGCCTCCTGGATCTCGTCGACGATCTCGAAGGTTTCGCGGCTCTCGCGGTCCATCTTGTTGCAGAAGGTCAGGATCGGCAGGTCGCGCAGGCGGCAGACCTCGAACAGCTTGCGGGTCTGGCTCTCGACCCCCTTGGCCCCGTCGATCACCATGATCGCGGCATCCACAGCGGTAAGCGTGCGGTAGGTATCCTCGCTGAAATCCTCGTGGCCCGGCGTGTCGACCAGGTTGAACCAGTGGTCGCCGTACGAGAACGACATCGCCGAGGCCGAGACCGAGATCCCGCGCTCCTGCTCCATCTTCATAAAGTCCGAGCGGGTGCGCCGCGCTTCGCCCTTGGCACGCACCTGGCCGGCCATTTGGATCGCGCCGCCGTACAGCAGCAGCTTCTCGGTCAGCGTGGTCTTGCCCGCGTCGGGGTGCGAGATGATCGCGAAGGTGCGGCGCCGGGCGATCTGCGGCGGCAGCGGCGGCAGGTTCGAGAGCGCGTCGTCCATGGTCGGTCTCCGGCAGGCCGCGCGGACCATAGCGGTTTCCGACCGCGGCGCCAGCGCCGGGAAATGCAGATCGGAGACTACAGACCGGGGACTACAGACCGGGGACTGCAGATCGGCGACTACAGACCGGGGACGGCCGATCGGGTCGTCGACGCCCGCGCGGCGCGTCAGGACAGATTGGTGGGGTGCGACAGGTTCACCGCAGCCATCTGGCACAGGGTGCTGAGATACTGCAGATCGCGGGCTGCGGCCTCGCGGTCCTGTTCCGCAGCGGCCAGCGCGAGACAGGCGCGTTCAGCCATGGCACGCAGTGCGGCGCGCCGCTCGCCACAGGGCAGGTTAGCCAGGTCCAGAAACGTCGCATCGCGGACCGGGATCTCGTCCAGGGCCACCGCCTTTGCCGTCTTGCCGACACTGCTCATACACGCCCCCCGCTTCCCACCAAGCGACGCCCGACAATCTAATCTTCGACCGTTATTGTCGAGAAGGTTTTCGTTTGCTTTGTCGTTTCTACCAATAGGCGTGCCGGAAACTCTGTCTCGCGCAATAGATGCGCGTTTCATTCTGGTACGTGATCGGTTTCATCTGTCGGTGCCCGCTTGCGTACTTCGGAGCGATCATGGCGCCGGTGCCCGTTCTTGCCAAAATTGAGGGTTGCGACATCGTTCCGGGGCGGGCGGGGCGCCCGTGGACGGTTCATCGGGCCCTCGGCGGGGCCTCTCGAAGCGCGGCGATCGGGGCACGGAGACGGCGTGAGCAGCGGGCCATCCACGGGGGGCGACGGCCCCGGCACAGCCGCCGCGGGGCAGCATCGCGCAGCCCACGGCGACGTGCGACTCGGGCTCGAGGGGGTGAGTCTCGGCTTCGACGGGCATGTCGCGGTGGCGGATATCAGCCTCAGCGTCGCGCCGGGCGAGATCCTGTGCCTGCTCGGCCCCTCGGGCTGTGGCAAGTCGACCACCCTGCGCATCGCCGCGGGTGTCGAGCGCCAGGCCGAGGGGCGCGTGCTGATCGACGGCGCCGTGGTTTCGGACGCGGCGCGCCACCAGCCGCCCGAGACGCGCGGCGTGGGGCTCATGTTCCAGGATTTCGCGCTGTTTCCCCATCTGAGCGTCGGCGAGAACGTGGCCTTCGGACTGCGCCGTCGCCTGCCCCCGCGCGAGCGCGCGACAATCGTCCAACGCCAGCTTGCTCGGGTGGACTTGGCACACATGGCAGCGCGCTACCCGCACCAGTTGTCGGGCGGCGAACAGCAGCGCGTGGCCCTGGCCCGCGCCTTGGCGCCCGGGCCGCGGGTGATGCTGATGGACGAGCCGTTCTCGGGCCTGGACACGCGGCTGCGCGACGAGGTCCGCGAACAGACGCTGGGCGTGCTGCGAGACAGCGGCACCGCGGTGATGCTGGTTACCCACGAGCCGGGCGAGGCGATGGGCATGGGCGACCGCATCGCGCTGATGCGCAGCGGACGGATCGTGCAGCAGGGCGCGCCCTACAATGTGTACAACCATCCGGTCGACCGGGCCGCGGCCTCGTTCTTCTCGGACGTCAACGTGATCGCGGGTACGGTGCGCGCGGGGCAGACGGCCACGCCCTTCGGCCCGTTCCTGTGCCCCGGGATGGCCGAGGGCGCGCCGGTCGAGATCGTCTTTCGCCCCCAGCACCTGGCCATCGCGCCGGCGTCGGAAGGCGCGCCCGAGCCCGGTGCCGAGCACGGCACCCCGGCCGAGGGGCGCGTGCTGCGCGCGCGCTTTCTGGGCGCGTTCAGCCAGATCGACGTCGCCACGGTCGAGGGCGGCAGCGTGCTGCGCGCGACGGTGCCGCACACCTGGCTGCCGCCTGGCGGGACGCCCGTCTGGCTCAGCCTGCGCCGCGACCGCTGTTTCGTCTTTCCGGGCACCGCTGGCAGCGCGAGCGCCGGTGCAGCGGCGCGGCCCCAGGCGGCCGAGTGAGCGGCCCGCCCGGCGCGGCGCCGCAATGGTCAGGCCCGGCGCCGTCCCTGGCGCGACAGCAGGCAGGCCCGGCGCCGTCCCAGGCGCGACAGC
>JBCCMW010000049.1:0-15760 GCA_039026175.1 Pseudomonadota bacterium | reverse complement strand
GAGCGGTGGCCGTCGCCCTCGGCCCAGCCTAGGAATGCCCGCAAGCCGAGCATGGCGCACTTCAGCGTCACCGGCGCGGACACCGGCGCAGGCAGAGCGGCGGATAGCGGCGCGGGCAGCGCGGCGGACACCGGCGCAGGCAGCGCGGCGGACACCGGCGCGCAAACCGGGGCGGATACCGCGGGCGGGCACCGGGACGCAGACCGGGGCGAACAGGGCGGCGGATGGCGATGCCTGCGCGACCGAGCCGTGGCCCGAACTGTCGCGTGCGTTGCCGCAGCCACGTGCCGGGGCGGGCATGGTGCGACGCGCGCCAGAAAGGACGCGGATACGCACGCCATCAACCACGCCTCTTAGCACCCGGGGAAGCGCGCCCGACGTCGCCTACTCGGCGCCGGGGCCGGGCGCACCGCGGCGATCGGGGAGCGGGGAGCGACAGCCGCGCTGCCCATCGTCCAGAGCCCGAGACCGCCCGTCGAGCGCGCTTCCCCACGTTCGCGGCGAGCGCCCGCCTCCCGGGGGCCGAGAGCCCGCAGACGGGCAGTCCCATCAAGCAAGGCAGATACGGCCACCCTGACGATGTCCGCCCTGGTTTCCTTCGCCGCCCTCTTCGCCTCGATCTTTCTGGTTCAGCTCGGGTCGGGTTCGCTCGGCCCGCTCGATGCGCTGGGCGCCACGGCGCGGGGCTTCTCGCTCTCGGAGATCGGCGTGATGGGATCGGCCCATTTCGCGGGCTTCCTGGTGGGCTGTTTCCTGGCGCCCCGGCTGATCGGCACGGTGGGGCACAGCCGCGTGTTCGCAGCGGCCGCGGCGATCGGTGCGGTGGGCGCGCTGATGCACCCGGTGTTGCCCGATCCTTTGGCCTGGGCGGGCCTGAGGCTGCTGACCGGGATCGCCATCGCGGTGGCCTATACGGTGATCGAGAGCTGGCTGCAGGCCAAGACCGCCAACCGAGACCGTGGGCGGGTGTATGGCATTTTCCGGGTGATCGACCTGACGGGCCAGATCGCGGCACAGGGCATGGTGGCAGTGCTCGATCCGGCGTCGTTCGTCGCCTACAACGTGGTGGCGATGTTCTGCTGTCTGTGCCTGCTGCCGCTGGCGCTGTCGCGGCGGGTGGCACCGGCCACGCCCTCGGCGCCGCGGCTGCGGCCGCTGGCGGCCTGGCGGCTGTCGCCCGCGGCCGTGGCGGGCGTGCTGGTGGCGGCCCTCTCGGGCGCGGCCTTTCGCATGGTGGGGCCGGTCTATGCCCAGGCCAACGGGCTGCAGACCAGCCAGATCGCGCTGTTCCTGGGCGCGGCGATGGTGGGCGGTGCGCTGGCGCAGTGGCCGGTGGGATGGCTGGCCGACCGCTACGACCGGCGCCATGTGCTGATCGCGGTCGCGGTGGTTGCGGCGGCGAGCTGTGCCTTCGCCGCGCATGGCGCCACCGGAGGCCCGCCGCAGACGCTGTACCTGGCCAGCGCGCTGTTCGGCGCGACGGCGTTTCCGCTGTACTCGCTGGCAGCGACCTATGCCAACGACTACGCAGCGCCCGATTTCGTGGTCGATCTGAACGCGTCGCTGATCTTCTATTTCTCGCTCGGCGCGATCGCGGCGCCAACGGTGGCGGCCGAGCTGATCGATCTGGCCGGGCCCGGCGCAATGTTCGACATGATCGGTGCGGCGCATCTATGCTTGGTCGCGTTCGCGCTCTATCGTGCCACACGGCGACGGGGTGCCGCAGCAAGCGCGCCGTATGCCTATGTCCCGCGCACCTCGATGGTGCTCGCCCGCCTGTTCCGCACGCGCCTCGGGCCCGGCCCGGGGGCGCCCGTCGATACCGAAGCGCCGGGCAGCCCTGCCCGCCCCGCACCAGATGCGGCGCCTGCCCCGGCACGGGAGACGTCCCGGCAGACGCCCGTTGAAACGTCCCCGGAGACGCCCCCGGAGACGCCCCGCGACACGACGCGGGACCCGTCCTGAGGCTCGCCTCTGCAGGCGCCTCGACTGCGGTCCCTCGGGCCGCGCGTCGCCCGGCCCGCTGTCCCGTCTCTCGGCGCAGGCTTCGGCAGCGGCGGCGTGGGGCACCGGGCGCGGGGCACCGGGGCGCGCAACTGCCACGCGCACACCGGGGCGCGACACCGGGGCGCGACACTGGGGCGCGACACTGGGGCGCGAGACACTGGGGCGCGCACACCGGGGCGCGCGACACTGGGGCGCGCACACCGGGGCGCGCGACGCCGACCACGACCCCGGCACCGCAGGCCGATACCCGGCGGGCCAAACGACAAGGAGCTGTCCGTGAAGCTGTATTTCTCCCCGACCTCGCCCTTCGTGCGCAAGGTGATGCTGGTGCTCTACTTGCGGAACATCGTCGAAGGCGTGCAGCTCATCCCCGGCTCCGGCACGCCGACCCAGCCCAACAAACAGATCCTGGGCGCCAACCCGCTGGGCAAGATCCCCTGCCTGGTCACTGACGAGGGGCAGACGCTGTACGACAGCCGGGTGATCTGCCGCTATCTGGACAGCGTGTCGGGCGGCACGCTGTACCCCGGCGGCGCGGAGGGGTTCGACGTTCTGCGCCGCGAGTCGCTGGCCGATGGGATCATGGATGCCGGCGTGTTGGCGATGTACGAGCATCGCCTGCGGCCCGAGCCGATGCGCCACCAGCCCATCGTCGACGCGATGACGGGCAAGATCGAGCGCTCGCTGGCCGCGTTCGAGGCCGAGGTCGACGCGATCACCGGCGCCCCGGCGCCCCGGATCGACCACATCACGCTGGCCTGCGCGCTCGGCTATCTCGACTTCCGCTTCTCGGGCCTCGGCTGGCGCAGCAAGGCGCCGAAGATCGCCGCATGGTTCGACGATTTCCGCGAAACCCCCGCCATGCTGACGACCGCCCCGCGGGAGTGACCCGCCGGCCCGTTCGGGCGTGCTGGCGGATCGAGACCGAAAGCCCGTTCGCGATGCCGTCCGGCGCGCAGCAGCCGAGGGTCGTGCCCGGTGAGGCTCGGCCACCCGGACCGGTGTTCGCGCCACGTCCGTTTCGGATCGGTCCCGGCAACGCGGCGGTGACGTCGTCGGGCGTCGGTCAACGACCGCGGAACAGCGCGCCGCGGCGCCGAAGATCGGGACGGCTTTCGGGAACGCGCGCGCCATCCCGTTCGGCATCGGGGGAAAGTCATCGCGTTCGGGCCGGCCGTGGTGCCGGCGCACGGCGCCCGAGCGGCGATCCTGGACCAGCCCGAGCTTCCGGCACCGGCCCAACGGGCGCACGCGGCCGGCAGGCACGGAGACAGGCTCTCTTCCCGGGCGGCCCGTCGGTGTAGAGGCTCAAGCGACGGGCCGCGCCAGCGGGTGGTGCGGCATTGGGGAACGGCGATGCCTTGGCCCGAGATGATCACGGCGTGGGCGGCGTTCGCGGGGAACATCCTCAGCCCCGGACCCAACGTCTTTACCACCATCGCGATCGCGCTGGGGTCGGGGCGGCGGGTGGCGCTGGCGGTGCTGCCGGCCATCGCGCTGGGCGTCGCGCTCTGGGCGACGCTGGCGCTGACCGGTGCGGCCGTTGCCTTTGCGGCGCTGCCGTGGCTGAAGCCCGTGCTGATGGCGGCGGGCGGCACGCTGCTGGTGCTGTTTGCCAGCCGCTATGCGCGCCGGGCCTGGGACTGGACCGAGGCCGAGACCGAGGGCCGGGCGATCTCGCCGCGCGGGGCCTTCCTGCTGGCGCTGGGCACGCTGGCGCTGAACCCCAAGGCGCTGACCACGTGGATCGTGCTGACCGGCCTGTTCCCGGCCGAGAGCGCGACGCCTGCGACCATCGCGGTCATGGTGATAGGCTCGGTGCTGCTGGCCTGTGCAGGACACGGAGCCTATGCGCTGGCGTTCTCCACCCCCCCGGCGGCGCGCGCCTTTGCCCGGGCGGGGCGGTGGATCACGGCGGGCGTCGCCGTGTTCTTCGCCGCCCTGGGCACCGCGCTGGTGGCCGAGGCGCTGTGGATCGCCGCCCGCGCGCTGGGCTAGCCCGTGCCGCGCATGCGCCGGCGTACGGACCGGGGCACGGGCACGGGCACGAGCGCGGGCAGGGGCACGGGGCCGGGGCAGGAGGCGGCAAAAGCCGGAGGCTGAGGGGTGCGGCCAGGGGCGACGGCCGCGCCGCGCGCTCTGGCCCGCGCAGTCCGGTGCCGCTAGCCTCGCCGCAGGATCGATGGAGCCCGCCCATGCGCGTCGACTTGCGCGACCTGCAGCTGTTCGCCGCCCTTGCCCAGCACGAGCATTTCACCCGGGCGGCCGAGGCGTGCGGCATCTCGCAGCCCGCGCTATCGCTGCGGCTGACCAATCTGGAGGCCACGCTGGGCACCCAGCTCGTGCGCCGCGGCGCCCGTTTTGCCGGGTTCACCGAGGAGGGCGAGATCCTGCTCGGCTGGGCGCGGCGGATCCTGGCCGAGCACGACGCGATGCTGGGCGAGATTTCGGGCGGCCGGGGCGAGGTCGTAGGGCACGTGACGCTGGGCGTGATCCCCACCGCGCTGGCTTTTGCGGCGCGCGTGGCGGTGGCCGTGCGAGCGCGCCACCCGCGCTTGGTGCCGGTGATCCGCTCGGCCTCGGCGACCGAGATCACGGCAGGGCTGGCGGCGGGGCGTTTCGATATCGGCCTCAGCTACCTGGCGGGCGAGCGGATCGGCGACGGCGAGGCGCCGCTGGCGGGCAGCTCTAAACCGCCGCGCGCGCTCTACCGCGAGCAGTATGTGCTGGTGGCGACGCAGGCGCTGGTGACGGCACGGCGCGAGACGATCAGCTGGGCCGAGGCGGCAACGCTGCCGATGGCCGCGCTGACCCCCGACATGAAGAACCGGCGGATCATCGACGCGGCGTTTCGCGAAGCGGGCGCGAGCCCCAACGTGGTGTTCGAGACCAACGATCTCTCGACACTGTTCGCGATCGTGGCCGACGGGAGTGCCGCCACGGTGATGCCGGCGAACGCCGCGAGCGATATCGCAGCACTCGGCCGCCGGCCGCTGCGCCTGACGCTGACCGCCCCCGACCTGCGGCGCACGGTGGCAGCGTTCCTGCCGGTGGCCGGGTTCGAGGCGCCCGCGGTGGGCGCGGTCCTGCGCGTGGCCGAAGAGGTGGCGGCGCGCGTGACCCAGCAGCTGGATCCCGAGGCGGAGGACCGCGCCGCGGCGACCGCCGATACCCCCGCACATCTGTTTCAATCCGAGACTGATAAGCTGGGCTGATCGACACATACCGAAACGGTCTTTGCCGCCGCAGCGCGAAAACCGTCATTCCTGACCGTGGATCTGCGGGAGGAGTGAATGGCACCGCTGGACGATAAGGTAGGCGTCTGGAAGCAGGCTCGAGGCCGCGGAAGGGCGACACCCAAGGGACGCCAGCTGGACGATACGGCGCTGGCGGATGTGCGGCGGCTGTTGGGCGACATGCCCCGGCGGCGGGACCTGCTGATCGAGGCGCTGCACAAGATCCAGGACTTTTTCGGCTATCTGTCCGCCGGCTCGATCCGCGCGCTGGCCGAGGAGTTTCGCACCGGCCAGGCCGAGATCTACGAGGTCGCCACCTTCTATGCCCACTTCGACGTGGTGCGCGACGGCGAGGTGCCGCCGCCCGCGCTGACCATCCGGGTTTGCGACAGCCTGTCGTGCGAGCTGGCGGGCGCGCAGGCGCTGCAGGCCGCACTGGCCGACGGGACGAACCCCGCCCACGTGCGCGTCGTGCGCGCGCCCTGTATGGGCCGCTGCGACACCGCGCCGGTGTGCGAGGTCGGCCACAACCACGTCGACCACGCCACGCCCGAGAGCGTGCTGAAGGCCATCGCCGACGGCGACACACACGCCCACCTGCCGGACTATCAGGCGCTGGATGCCTACCGCGCGGCGGGCGGCTACGGCGCGCTGGCGGCGTGTCGCGCCGGCGCGCGCACGCCCGACGAGATGCAGGACACCATGCTTTCCGCCGGCATCCGGGGTCTGGGCGGCGCGGGCTTTCCGTCGGGGCGCAAATGGTCGTTCGTGCGCGCCGAGCCCGGGCCGCGGTATCTGGCCGTCAACGGCGACGAGGGCGAGCCCGGGACCTTCAAGGACCGCTACTACCTGGAGCACGAGCCGCACCGGTTCCTGGAGGGTATGCTGATCGCCGCCTGGGCCGTCGAGGCCGAGCGCTGTTTTATCTACATGCGCGACGAATACCCTGCAGTGCTGGAGATCCTGCGCCGCGAGATCGCCGCGCTGGAAGCCGCGGGCCTGGCGGCGCCTGGATACATCGACCTCCGCCGCGGGGCGGGCGCCTACATCTGCGGCGAAGAAAGCGCGATGATCGAGAGCATCGAGGGCAAGCGCGGCCTGCCCCGCCACCGCCCGCCCTATGTGGCGCAGGTCGGCCTGTTCGACCGTCCCACCCTGGTGCACAACGTCGAGACGCTCTACTGGGTGGCGCGCATCGCGCACGAGGGGCCCGAGATCTTTTCGTCGGTCGAGAAGAATGGGCGCAAGGGGCTGCGCAGCTACTCGGTTTCGGGCCGGGTGCGGCACCCGGGCGTGCACCTGCTGCCGGCCGGCTCGACCATCCTGGACATCATCGAGGCTGCGGGCGGCATCCTGGATGGGCACGTCTTCAAAGCCTACCAGCCGGGCGGGCCGTCCTCGGGCATCCTGCCGGCGACGCTGGACGATGTGCCGCTGGATTTCGACACGCTGCAGCCCCACGGCAGCTTCATCGGCTCCGCCGCCGTGGTGGTGCTGTCGGACCGCGACAGCGTGCGCGAGGCCGCGCTCAACATGCTGCGGTTCTTCGAGGACGAGAGCTGCGGGCAGTGCACCCCCTGCCGCGTCGGCTGCGCGAAAGCCGTGCAACTGATGGCGCAGGAGACCTGGGATCAGGACCTGCTGACCGACCTTTGTACGGTGATGTCCGACGCTTCGATCTGCGGTCTCGGCCAGGCGGCGCCGAACCCGATCCGCCTGACGATGAAGCACTTCCCGGACGAGATCGGCGGGCGGTGATGGCCGCGTCCCGCTCCTGCCGCCGCGGCGCCGCGCCGACGGCCGCCAGCCCGATCGCGCCGGGCGAGGCTTGCGCTTTGCCGTTGGCGTGCTCGGCCCAGTCGGCGATACTGCCGGCGTGGCAGGAGGAGTGCTGTGACCGCCGTCGACATACTGCGCCTCAAGGGACCGTTCACGGACGAGCAGGCCGAGGCCCTGGCCCGTATCTTCGACCAGGAGCTTGCGACCAAGGCCCACGTGACGGCCGAACGCGAGACCCTGCGCCAGGAACTGCAGGTCGAGATCGAGAAAGTGCGCGGCGAGATCGAGAAAGTGCGCGGCGAGATGGCCCGGCTGGACGGCAACGTGAGTGCGCGGCTGGCCGAGACCAAGGCCGAGATCGTGCGCTGGCTTCTGGGCAGCACGGTTGCGACCGTCGGGCTGATCGGCGTCTTGATCCGCGTGCTCGGCTAGCGGGCCGCGACGGCCACACCCCCTCACGACCGGACACCGCGCGGGGCCATCCGCCCTGGTGCGTGCGCGCGCACGACCCTCTCCCCAGCCCACGCGCCCAGGAGGTTTGCCATGCCTGACGGCGGCAAGATCGAGACGATCCGCTTCACCCTGAACGGCCGCGAGGTCGACGCGCTGCCGGGCGAGAGCATCTGGGAAGTCGCGCGGCGCATGGGCACGCGGATCCCACACCTCTGCCACAAGGACGCGCCGTCGTACCGCTCGGACGGCAACTGCCGCGCCTGCATGGTCGAGGTCGAGGGCGAGCGCGGCCTCGTCGCCTCGTGCATCCGCCAGCCCCGCGCCGGCATGGTCGTGCACACCGAAGGGCAGCGCGCGGTCACGGCGCGCCAGATGGTCGTCGAGTTGCTGATGGCCGACCAGCCGGCGCGCGCGCGCGCGCACGACCGCGACAGCCACTTTTGGGACATGGCCCACGCCACGGGGGTCGAGAACAGCCGCTTCCCGGCCCGCGCGACGGCCCCCGCCACCGACGGCTCGCACGCGGCGATGCGCGTCAATCTGGATAGCTGCATCCACTGCAACCTGTGCGTGCGCGCCTGCCGCGAAGTCCAGGTCAACGACGTGATCGGGATGGCGGGGCGCGGGCTCAACGCCTCGATCGTGTTCGATCAGGCCGATCCGATGGGCGACAGCACCTGCGTGGCCTGCGGCGAGTGCGTGCAGGCCTGCCCGACCGGCGCGCTGATGCCGGCCACGGCGGTGGACGAGGACGAGACCGGCTCGAGCAAGGACTATGACCGCGAGGTGCAGTCGGTCTGCCCCTACTGCGGCGTCGGCTGCCAGCTCAGCTTTAAGATCAAGGCCGACGAGACGGGCACCGAGAAGATCGCCTGGGTCGAGGGCATCGACGGCCCGGCCAACGAGAACCGGCTATGCGTCAAGGGCCGCTTTGGCTTTGACTATATCCACCACCCGCACCGGCTGACCGTGCCGCTGATCCGGCGCGAGGATGCGCCGCCCAAGGGGCTGAACGTCGACCCCGGCAACGTGTGGACCCATTTCCGCGAAGCGACGTGGGAGGAGGCGCTGGACCGCGCCGCGGGCGGCATGGTGCGGCTGCGCGACGGGTACGGCGGGCGCGCCGTGGCGGGCTTCGGCTCGGCCAAGGGCTCGAACGAAGAGGCCTATCTCTTCCAAAAGCTGATCCGCACGGGCTTTGGCCACAACAACGTCGACCACTGCACGCGGCTCTGCCACGCGTCCTCGGTGGCAGCGTTGGGCGAGAATGTCGGCTCGGGCGCGGTGACCGCGGGCTTCCGCGAGATCGTGAACGCCGAGGTGGCGATCATCATCGGCTGCAACCCGATGGAGAACCATCCGGTTGCGGCGACGTTCTTCAAGCAGTTCGCCAAGCGCGGCGGCAAGCTGATCCTGATGGACCCGCGCGGCCACGGGATGAAGCGCTTTGCCAGCCATTCGCTGCAGTTCCGTCCCGGCACCGACGTGGCGATGCTGAACGCGATCATGCACGTGATCGTCGAGGAGGGGCTCTACGATCAGAACTATGTCGAGGGCTTCACCGAAGGGTTCGACGCGCTGGCCGCGCATCTCAAGGGCTTCTCGCCCGAAAAGATGTCGCCGATCTGCGGTATCGAGCCGGACGTGCTGCGCGACGTGGCCCGCACCTTTGCCGGGGCACGGGCGGGCATGATCTTCTGGGGCATGGGCGTCTCGCAGCACGTGCACGGCACCGACAACGCGCGCTGCCTGATCTCGCTGGCGCTGCTGGCGGGCCACGTGGGCCGGCCCGGCACCGGGCTGCATCCGCTCCGCGGTCAGAACAACGTGCAGGGCGCCTCGGACGCCGGCCTGATCCCGCACGTGCTGCCCGACTATCAGTCGGTCAAGGAAGAGGGCGCGCGCAACCTGTTCGCCGAGATCTGGGACCACGAGCCCGATCCGACGCCCGGCCTCACGGTCGTCGAGATCATCGACGCCATCGACCGGCGCGAGATCAAGGGTCTCTACGTCATGGGCGAGAACCCGGCCATGTCGGACCCCGATCAGAACCACGCCCGCCACGCGCTGGCCCAGCTCGACCATCTGGTCGTGCAGGACGTGTTCCTGACCGAAACCGCGAACTTTGCCGACGTGGTGCTGCCAGCCTCGGCCTGGCCCGAGAAGAACGGCACGGTGACCAACACCAACCGCGAGGTGCAGATGGGCCGCCAGGCCGTGCTGCCGCCGGGCGAGGCGCGCGAGGACTGGTGGATCATCGTCGAGCTGGCGCGCCGGCTGGGCCTGGATTGGCCCTATGCGCACCCCTCCGAGGTGTTCGGCGAGATGAAGCGCGGCATGAAGAGCCTGGACAACATCACCTGGGACCGGCTGGCGGGCGAGGATGCGGTGCAGTACCCGTGCCTGGGCCCCGACCAGCCGGGCGAGAGCGTGGTGTTCGGCGACGGTTTCCCGCGCGCCGGCGGGCGGGCCAAGTTCACGCCTGCCGAGGTGGTGCCCCCGGCCGAGGCGCCCGACGACGAGTACCCGATGATCATGACCACGGGGCGCCAGCTTGAACACTGGCACACCGGCTCGATGACCCGTCGCGCGAGCGTGTTGGACGGGCTGGAGCCAGAGGCCAACGCGTCGCTGCACCCCAAGACGCTGCGCCGGCTGGGCGTGCGGGCGGGCGAGTTGCTGCGCATCGAGACCCGGCGCGGAGCGATCGAGATCATGGCGCGGGCCGACCGTGCGGTGGCCGAGGACATGGTGTTCGTGCCCTTTGCCTATGTCGAGGCGGCGGCGAACATGCTGACCAATCCGCAGCTCGACCCTTACGGCAAGATCCCGGAGTTCAAGTTCTCGGCCTGCCGCATCCAGCCCGCCAACGCCCCCTCGGTCGCCGCCGAGTAGGCCCGGACCCGAGGACCCACGGCGGCGGGCACTGCGGTGCCCGTGCCCGCACCGATGCCCCGCGACGGCCCCGGACGCCGACCCGCCGGGCCGCCTCCCCCGCCGGGCCACCTCCCCCGCCGGGCCACCTCCCCCGCCGGGCCACCTCCCCCGCCGGGCCGCCCACCCACCGGGCCGCGCACCCGCCAGCCGCCCACCCACAGGGCCGCCGACCCGCTAGGCCGCGCACCCGCCAGCCGCCTGCCGCAGGGCATCGGCGCCGGCAGCCACCTGCCCCCTTCCGGCGGCCGGTCGCCGGGTGCTAAGCCCGCGGCCGTGGGCGCCGTGCGGGACGCGCGGTGCCGGTGCGGTGCAGCCTTGGGCAGCCTGGGGCAGCCGGGGCCAGCCCCTGGGGCAGCCAGGGACAGCCCCAGGGGAGCAACCGGGGAGCAACCGGGGGGAACCGAGGGGCAGGCATGGCGACCCAGACGGTGAACCCCGCCTTGGCGCCGGCCGTGGCGCGCCTGCGGGCGGCCGGCGTGGGGCGGCGCATGGTCTACGTGCCGGGACCGGGCGACGTGCTGGGCACCTTTGCGCAGTGGGCCGCAGGGCGGGACGAGGCGCGCCTGCCCAACATGGCCTACAGCCACCAGGCCTATGACGTCGCCGCAGCGCTGGGCAGCGATCTGCTGACGCTGTCGCAGCGCCCGGTGCCCCCGGGCCAGGCCGGGCCGGTCGAGGCGCGCGGCGCCACCTTCCGCTTTGCCGCCATGGCGCCCCGCGGCGGCGCGGGGCTCGCCTATCACCTGGGCCAGGTGCGCGATGCCCGCGCGATCGGCCGCGCCGCCCGCGCGCACGGCGCCGATCTGGTCGCCGTCGAGCGGATGCTGGCGCATCTGTGGCCGCTGGCCCGGGCCGCGGCGCCGGCGCGGCTGGCGCTGTCGCTGCACAACACCTTCTGGCCGATGGGACAGGCGCCGAGCGCCGTGCAGCGCGCCGCCGGCCGGCTGAATGCGGGCGCGTGGCGGCGCCAGGTTGACGTGACCGCCGTCGCCTCGGCCGAGATCGAGCGCCAGTTGCGGGCGCTGGTGGGGGCGCCCGGGCGCGTGGCGTTGCAGCTTCCGCTCTACGATCCGGCGGTGTTGCCGGCCACGGCGCCACTGCCCCCGCCCGGGCCCGACACGCCGTTCCACATCGTCTTTCTGGGCCGGCTGGAGCCCAACAAGGGCGTCTTCACCTTAACCGAGGCGGCCCGCCGGCTGCGCGCCGCGGGCACGCCCGTCGCGCTGTCCTTTGCCGGCGACGGCAGCGCCGCCGGGGCGCTGGCCGCGGCCGGCGAACCCGACACGGTGCTGCACGGGCACCTGGCCGGGCCCGAGGTCTTTGCCCTGTTGCAGCGCGCGCACGTGCTGGCCTGTCCCACGACCGGCGGCTTTCCCGAAGGCTTTGCGATGACCGTGGTCGAGGCGATGCTGATGGGCCTGCCCGCCGTCGTCTCGGACGTCGTGCCCGCGGCCGAGCATCTGGAGGGGCGGATCCTGATCCACCGCGCCGGCGACGCCGGGGACCTGGCCGCCCAACTTGCGCGGGTGCTGCAAGACAGCCGCGGCGGCGGTCCCCTGGCGCGCGGTGCGCCGATGCGCGACCCGCGGTTCCTGACGCCCGCGATGACCATGGCCAGCCGCTGGATCGAGGGGCTGGACGCCGCCCTTGCCGAGCGCCAGCGTTAGCCGCCACGCCCCACACGCGAGACCCCCATGGCCGAGCCCTCAGACACGCCCGCCCCCCGCCGCTCGCTGCACGTCGGCTCGGCGATGATCGATGTGATCGCCATCGTCGCGGCCGAGAACATCGAGCGGATGAGCTTCTCGAACGACGCCAAGTCGTTCCTGATGCTGGAGGCCGGGCGCAAGGTGCCGGCGCAGTCGATCTCGACCCACGTGGGCGGGGGCGCGTGCAACACTGCGGTGGCGCTGGCCCGGCGGGGGTGGCAGGCGGCGGTGATCGCCCGCGTCGGCCGCGACCTGAACGCCGGCGCGGTGCGCGAGCACCTGGCCGCGAACGAGGTCGATGCGACCTGGCTGGCCGAGACGGGCACGGCGGCGACCGGCACCGCCGTGATGGTGGCCAGCCACGACCGAAACGCGTCGATCTTCGTGCACCGCGGCGCGAACGAGGGGATCGGCGATGCCGAGCTGGCGGCCGAAGCCTTCGCGGGCCGTGACCTGGTGCACATCGCACCGCTGTCCTCGCGCTCGGCCGACCAGTTCGGCGCCATCGTGGCGCAGGCCCGGGCGGCGGGGGCCACGGTGTCGGCCAATCCGGGTATCCGACACCTGACCTCGCGCACTGCGGCGTTTCTCGAGGCCGCGGCGGCACTGGACGTGCTGTCGATCAACCGGGTCGAGGCCGAGGCGCTGGTGCCCGCCATGGCGGCGGCCGAAGGCGAGGGCCCCGACCCGCTGCCCGCCTCGGGCGCGCCGCCGCTGCTGAGCCGGGGTCTCTCGGGCGGTGGGTTCCAGATCGGGCTGCTGCGCTTTCTGGCCGCGCTCCGCGCGCGCGGGCCGCGCTGGGTATGCATCACCGACGGGACCGAGGGCGCGTGGCTCGCGGGTCCGGACGCGACGCTCTGGCACCCCTCGCTGCCGGCGACGGTGGCGGGCACGGCCGGCGCAGGCGACGCCTACACCTCGACCTTGACCGCCGCCCTGGTCGAGGGCCTGTCCCCGACCGACGCCATGCTGCAGGCCAGCCTCAACTCGGGTTCGGTCGTGGGCGCGGTCGACACGACCTCGGGCCTGCTGTCGCGCCCCGCGCTGGAGGCGCGCGCCGCAGCCGCCGTCGCAGTCTCGACCTTCGCGGCCTGAGCGGCGGTTAAACCACCCGCAGGTACGCCTCGTATTCGATGTCGGGGACCTGGGCCATCAGGGTGGCGCGTTCCTGGCGTTTCATGGCGGCGAAGACGCGCTGGAACGCGGCGCCGAGGCTTGGGGCGATGGCAGGCGACGCCGAGAAGGCCTGTTCGGCCATCGCCCAGGACAGCGGGAGCGGCGTGCCCTCGCCCTCGCCCGGTTCGGCGGCCACCGGGGCGGGCGGCGCGAGCCCTGCCTCGATCCCCGCCAACGCGCCCGACAGCACGGCCGCCGCGACCAGGTAGGGGTTGGCATCCGCACCCGACAGCCGGGTCTCGAGCCGCGCGCCAGGGCCTGTCGCCTCGGGCACGCGCACGGCGGCGCCGCGGTTGTCCAGCCCCCAGGCGGCCACCATCGGCGCATAGCTGCCGGGCGCGAACCGGCGATAGCTGTTGAGGTGCGGTGCGTGCACCAGCATCGTGTCGGGCAGGCTGTCCAACACCCCCGCCACGGCGGCCCGCAGCAGCGCGCCCGGCCCCCCGTCCGCCGCCCCCGCAGCGAAGGCCGGCGCGCCGTCGGCATCTCGCAGCGACAGGTGCAGGTGCAGCCCGCTGCCCGCCATGTCGCCGAACGGCTTGGCCATAAAGCTGGCATCCAGCCCCGCCCCACGCGCGACGCCCCGGATCGCGCGGCGCAGCGCCACCGTGTGGTCGCACGCCGTCAGCGCCGAGCCGGCATGGGCGAGGTTGATCTCGAACTGGCCGGGCCCGAATTCGCAGATCGCCGTTTCGGTCGGAGCGCCCAGCGCACGCGCCGCCTCGGCGATCCGCCCGAGCACCGGCTCGAACGCGCGGATGACGTCCATGTCATAGACCTGGGCGCGCTTCAGCCGACCGCCGGCCTGGGGGTTCTGGGGCGGCAGCGGGTGTTCGGGGTCGATCAGGTAGAACTCCAGCTCCAGCGCCATGACGGGCGCGAAGCCCATCGCCTCGGCCCGCCGGACCACGCCCGCCAGAATGCCCCGCGGGTCCAGCGCCGAGACCGCGGCCCCGCCCTCGTCCGACAGCATCGCCTGGCACTGCAGCGTCGGCCGCGCCGCCCAAAGCATGGGCGCCAGCGTCTCGGGCACCGGGATCAGCACACCATCGGGGTCGCCGCGTTCCAGCGCGAGGCCCGTCTCGGGCACATCCATGGTGAAGACGTCGAGCGCGAGCGAGGAGATCGGCAGGCGCATCCGCCCCGCGCCCAGCTTGGCCAGCATCTCGATGGGGACCAGCTTGCCGCGCGCCAGCCCGTTGAGGTCGGTGACGAAGACCTCGGCCACCTCGGCCCGGGGGACGGCCGCGCGCACCTCGGCGAGCCGGGCGGCAAAGGCCGCAGCGACATCGCCCGGCGTGCCGGCCGGACCCGCGGCTGCGCCCGCGTCGTTCATGGCCGCCGCGCCTCGGCATAGAGGCACACCAGCGCAAGCGCCACCGTCGCACCGGCCAGCGCCGTGATCTCGGCATGGTCGTAGGGCGGCGAGACCTCGACGACATCCATCCCGACGACGTTGACGGCGGGGCCGCCGGCGCTGCCCAGACCCCGGATGATCTCGCGCGCCTGCCAGGTCGTGAGCCCGCCGCATACCGGCGTGCCGGTACCGGGCGCAAAGGCGGGGTCCAGCGCGTCGATATCGAAGGTCAGATAGGCGCGGTTGTCGCCCACGACCTCGCGGATGCGCGCGACGGTGGCGGCCACACCCTCGACATGCACCCGGTTGGCGTCCCAGACGACGAAGTCCGAAGGGTCGGTGTAGGTCGTGCGGATGCCCACCTGGATCGAGCGTCTGGGGTCCACCAGCCCCTGCGCGGCCGCGTGCGAGAACATCGTGCCGTGGTCGATGCGCGCGACGTCGTCGATGGCGGTGTCGCAGTGGGCGTCGAACTGGATGAGCGAGAGGCCGGGTCCGTGCCGCGCCGCCGTGGCCTTGAGTGCGGGGAAGGTGGTGAAGTGGTCGCCGCCCAGCGCCAGCACCCCGGCGCCCCGGTCCATCGCGTGGGTCAACGCCGCTTCGATCTGCGCCGGCACCGCGGCAGGGTGGCCGAAGTCGAAGTGCACATCGCCCCAATCCGCCACGGCCAACCGCTCGAACGGGTCGAAGGGCGAGGGCCAGGCGTGGCTCCAGGCAAGCTGCGTCGAGGCCTGGCGGATCGCCCGCGGCCCGAAACGGGTACCCGGGCGGTTCGAGGTGGCCGTGTCGAACGGCACCCCGATGACCGCCAGGTCGACGCCCGCAAGGTCGCGCACCAGCCGGCGGCGGCAAAAGCTCAGCACGCCCGCGTACATCTGCTCGTCGTGCGTCGCCGCGCGCAGATCGTCGGCTGTGATGGCATAGTCTTTGCGCAGGTCGGTCATCGGGTCGGTCATCGGGTCGGTCATCGGGGCGGTCTGGGTCGGGTGCTGGCGGCGGTGCGCGGCGGGCATGGGCCCGGGCGGCGCTCTCCCTTACGGGCGAGACGATGGGGACCACCTATAACATCGTGGCAGTTGACCGTACCGGTTCGTCCAACCTCGAAG